>JBATAV010000658.1:0-9812 GCA_049662025.1 Paracoccaceae bacterium
CGGTTGCACGAATTGCCCGACCAGCAGGGAATGGTGCGCAGCAGATCACCGGGTGGCCGAGAGCCCGGTTTGCCGAGGCTTGCGAATGTGCCGCATGAGACGATTTGCAAGAGCCGGTTCATTCCGGCGCGCGGTGTCCTGAAGACGGTGCTTCTGGCGCATCCATGCAGCCGCAGGGTCAGGTATTGGGGCGGAATCCCGACGAAGGCGGGCCAGACGTGCCGGCAGATTTTCGACGCGGTTTCGCACCGGGATCGACCGGCGGTGAATGAGGATCGTGCCCTTTCCGGCCATTGCCCTTGCGACGAATGCCCGCATTCACCTGTAGGCCAGCAGGAAGGCGACTGGCGAGAGGCGCCGTGGCCAATTGCAGGCGGTGACCGGACAATGCGGGATGATCGGATCAAGCCGCCTGGCGATCCCGACAGCGTCACTTTCTTCGCGCGTGGCAATCCTGACATCGGCGACAACGTCGGCACTGTTCATCGACCGAAGCGTGCTGCTTGTCTGCGGCAATCGCTCTTGCGTGTCAGGGTCGACTTGGGACATTGCCTCGAGAAGCTGCACCACAAGCCTTCCCCCCATGATGATCTCTCGCTGACCCAGGTTGCGTTGCGTGATCAACAATGTCCCGTCAGGCACCCGATGCCTTGAGTGAATCAGTGAAGTATGACTTTTTGCCAGCCCCCAGGGCGGCGTCGGAAGGCGCAGAACGCTGCAATGGAACGCTTGTTCTCATCGCTCGGAACCGGGCGCGTCAAACGCTGCGTCTGCCGAACCTGTCATCAGGCGATTCATGCCTCGAAGTGGTCGCGCATTATCGAAACTGGAAGCAGTGCCTTTGGCGCGTGCCGCAACAGGCCGTGCAGCGCGATCGGGGCAAGCTTTCGGTTGGGCACCAGAAGATCGCCAAGCGGCGCACCTTGTGCCCATTTCGCCATTTCCTGACCGAGTCTGGTTGTCGTGGCGATGCCGCGACCGTTGCAGGCGAAACCTGCGATCAGACCGGGTGCCACATCCATCAGGGCAGGCAGAAAATCGGGCATGACCGCGGCCAGGCCTGACCAGGCAAAGGCAAGCGGCGGCAGGTCGGGCAGGTTCAGCATGCGGGCCAGGCGCCGGTGGATGGTTCGTGGCACGCGACGGTCAGCGCCAAGGCCAAGGATATGCATACCGCCGGTGATCAGGCGGTTTTCGGCATCGAAGCGGAAGGTGAAAAGATTGCGCCTGGTGTCCGACACACATTGATCGCCCGGCATAAGGCGGTCACGCGCCGAGGCCGACAAGGGCGCGGTTGCGATCTGGAACACTTGCAGCGGAAGGAAGCTGCGGGCGAGACCGGCGACCAGTCCGCCGGGATAGGCATTTGTCGCCAGAACCACGCGCGGCGCGCGGATCGTTGCCGCCGTGGTGCTGACCCGCCAGCCAGAGCCGTTTTGCCGCAGGCTTGTGGCCGGGCTGTCCTCGTGCAATTGCACACCGGCGGCCGATGCTGCGCGCGCCAGCCCACGCGCATAGCCGACCGGGTTCAGGACACCGCCCGACCGGTCGATCCAGCCACCCTTGTAGCCGCTGACACCGGTCAGTGCAGAGATTCCTTCGGCGCTCAGCGCCTCGGCCGGGCGGTCCAGCGCCTGCCATTGCCGTACACGGTCGGCGGTTCGCGCCAGTGCGGCGGCGGAATGCGCGGGCTGAATCCAACCCGATTGACGCGCATCGCAGGCGATTTCGTGGCGGCGGATCAGGGCAAAGACCAGATCGGCGCTTTCGGCGGCAAAGCGGTTCAGTGCGGCGCCCCGGTCCGGGCCAAGGCGGGCCAGAACGGCCTCGGGATCGACCTTGGCAAAGTTCGGCACCACGAAGCCCGCGTTGCGACCCGAGGCGCCCCAGCCGATCCTCTCCGCTTCCAGCAGCACCACACTCAGCCCGGCCTCGGCGGCGAGCAGGGCGGTGGAAAGCCCGGCAAAACCACCGCCGATCACCGCCAGATCGGCCTCGATCTCTCCCGCTGCGATGGGGTAGGCCGCACCGGGCGCGGCGGTGGCGTGCCAAAGGGTGGCGGGGTCTGGCGTCATCGCTTGCGCCGCTCTCTGAAGAACCCGGCGGGGCGCAGAAGCAGGATGATGCAGAGCATCACCCCGATGGCCACGATCTGCAGCGCGGCGGTACGGGCCTGCCAGTCGGTCGGCACAATGGCCGACGACATCCACCCGGCCCCGACCCAGATCGCCCAGACCACGACCGTTCCCACCAGCGCGCCGCGGTTCGATCCGCTGCCCCCCACCATCAGCATCGCCCAGATCTGAAAAGTCAGCGTCGGCAGGTAATTGTTCGGCGCGATGAAGCCGATGAAATGCGCCTGCACCGCACCGCCCAGCCCCATGACCGCGCCGCCCACTGCAAAGGCCTGAATGCGGTAGCTGCGGGCACTTTTGCCCAGGCTGATGGCGGCGCTTTCGTCTTCGCGCAGGGCGCGCAGCACCCGGCCCCAGGGGCTGCGCGTCAGATGCTCCATCGCCAGATAGACCGCCAACGTTACCGCCGCGACCACGCCCAGATTGGCGAAGTTGAAGGCGACGGGGTCTTCGGCCAGCCATGCCATGGGGCGCGGGATGAAGGCCACACCGAACGGCCCGCCAGTCAGCGATTGGGCGTTCAGCGCCACAAGCTGCATGACCACGGCCACGCCAAAGGTGGTGATGGCCAGGTAATCCGCCTTCAGCCGCAGGGTGGCAAAGCCGGTCAGCGCCGCCGCCGCGCCGGTGACACCCATCGCCGCCAGCCAGCCCGCAAGGATCGGCCAGTCGAACCCGCCAACCCGGTCGGCCGCCGTTGGCGTGGTCAGGATGGCCGAGGTATAAGCGCCGATCGCCACAAACCCGGCAATGCCGACGTTGAAAAGCCCCGTCTGGCCCCATTGCAGGTTCAACCCCAGCGTGATGATGCCAAGGATCAGCGCGGTGGACAGGAAAAAGGCACCATAGCCCAGAAGGTCGATCATCTCTCGGTCACTCCGAACAACCCTGTTGGGCGGATCAGGAGGACGCCCATCAGGATGACAAAGGCCACCGCTGCGCGCCACTCGGCCCCCACCAGCTGCACCGCGGCACTTTCGGAAAGGCCGATGATCAGCCCCGCCAGAACCGCGCCCGGGATCGAGCCTATGCCGCCCAGAATGGCCGCGGCAAACATCGGCAGCAGCATGTCCAGGCCCATCAGCGGCCGGATCTGCACCAGAATGCCCACCATCACCCCTGCCGCACAGGCCAGACCGCCGCCGATCAGCCAGGTCGCCCGCACGATCCGCGCCACGTCGATGCCGACCACTTGTGCCAATGTGGGGTTCTGCGCGTAGGCCCGCATCTCGCGGCCCGTCTGGCTGCGCTGCATGTAAAGGTGCAGGGCGGCCACCAGCGCCAGGGTGACCAGCAAGAGCACGATCTGGTCTGGCGTCACCTTTATGCCAAGGCCCATCGGCATGGCCATCTGGATCGCCCGGCTGAAATAGGCCGGCTTCGAGGTGACGGAGAATTCCAGCAAGCTGCGCAGTGCCATCGACGCCCCGAACGAGGCCATGACGACGATGATTGCTTGCCCCTTGGCCCGTAGCCGGGCGAACAAAAGCCAGTCCAGCACCAGCGCCATGCCGCCGATTGCCGCCATGGCAAGGCCTGCCGACAGGATCAGCGGCCAGCCGAACGAGAGCGCGCCGATGGGGGCGACCGGGCCGATCACTGCGGTGATCGCGGCCAGGAGACCCAGCGCCGCATAGGCGCCCCAAGCCATCAGATCGCCATGGGCGAAGTTGGAAAACCGCAGAATCGAATAGGTCAACGTGACGCCGATCGCGCCCAGCCCGATCAAGGAGCCGGAGATCAGGCCGTCCGCCAGGAATTGCAGGGTCATGACTCCCTCCGCTGGCCGAGGTAAAGCTCGGCAATCACCGGATCGTCCCACAGGGTGCGGGCGGGGCCTTCATGCGCCTGCTGCCCTTCGACCAGAACATAGGCGCGATCGCCGATCGCAAGTGCGGCGCGGGCGTTCTGTTCGACCAGCATGATCGTCAACCCGTCGCGGCGGATCTCGGCCAGCCGGGCAAAGACCATCTCGACGAATTTGGGCGACAGGCCGGCCGAGGGTTCATCCAGCATCAGCACGCGCGGATGCACGATCAGCGCGCGGGCCACCGCCAGCATCTGCCGCTGACCACCCGACAGGCTGCCCGCAGGCAGGCGGCACTGGCGGGCAAGATCGGGGAACATGGCGAACATCTCGTCGATGCGCGGCGCCACCTCGGCGCGGGGCAGGATGCCACCGGCCACGCGGAGGTTTTCTTCCACCGTCAGCAGGGGAAAGATGTTCTCGGTCTGCGGCACGAAGGCCAGCCCCTTGCGCACCATCTGATGCGCGGGGGCGTTGGTGATGTCCTTCCTGTCCAGCAGCACCTGCCCGCCCGAGACCGGCACAAGCCCGGCGATGGCCTTGATCAGGCTGGATTTGCCAGCGCCATTCGGGCCGAGGATCACCACGATTTCCTGAGCGTCGGCGTGGATCGAAGCGCCCCGCACGATGTCCAGCCCCGGCTCGTATCCCGCCACGAGGCCGCGCACGTCCAGAATGACGCTCATGCAGCCGCCCCCAGATAGGCCTCGATCACGCGCGGATCGCGGGCGACCTGATCGGGCGTGCCTTCGCACAGCAGTGCGCCCGAGGCCATTACCAGCACCCGGTGGCACAGGCGCGAGACCATGTCGATGTTATGTTCGATCAGCAGGAAGGTAACGCCGCGGGCATTGATGTCGCGGATGCGGTCGATGATGGTTTCCAGCAGGCTGGCGTTCACCCCGGCGGCAGGTTCGTCCAAAAGGATCACCGAAGGGTCGGCCATCAGCACGCGGGCCAGTTCCAGGAGCTTGCGCTGTCCGCCCGACAGCACCCGTGCCGGTTCGTCGGCCAGACGGCCCAGAAGCAGCATGTCCAGAACGTCGCGCGCCTTGTCGCGGGCGACGCGCTCTTCGGCGCGCACCCGACCGAGGGCGGTAAAATTGGCCCAAAGCCGTTCGCCGGTCTGGCCTTGCCGGGCCAGCAGCAGGTTTTCCATCAGTGTCAGACCGGCAAATGGACGCGGAATCTGGAAGGTGCGTCCCATGCCCTGCGCCAGCCGCCGGTGCGCGGCCTGCCCCGCCACGTCCTTACCCCGCAAACGGATAACGCCTGCAGTCGGCACCACCGACCCTGCAAGCAGATCGAACAGCGTGGTCTTGCCCGCGCCGTTTGGCCCGATCAGCCCCAGAATCTCTCCCTGCGCCAGGGCCAGCGACATGCCCTGCACCGCTGCCACGCCGCCAAAGCATTTGGTCAGGTTCTGCGCCTCCAGCACCGGTCCCATGGCAACTCCAACGCCTGATCAGTGATCACACTTGATTTGATCACAGTATGGACGTCTAATCGACCCGACAAGAAGAATCGTGAGGCGCCGATGTCCAGGGAATTGGGGACCAAGGAAACCGGCATAGGTCTTGCCCCGGTCGGGCGCGAAACGGTGCAGGACCGGGTCTATGCCGAACTGCGCCGCGCGCTGATCGGCGGGCGGTTCGCACCTGCTCAGGTGCTGACCATCCGCACGCTGGCCGATGCCTTGATGACATCGACCATGCCGGTGCGAGAGGCGATTGGCCGTCTGATCACCGAACAGGCACTAGAAGTGATGCCCAATCGCAGCATCCGCGTGCCGCCCGTTTCATTGGCGCGGCTGGACGATCTGTTGCGCGCCCGCATCCTGATCGAGGGTGAGGCAATTGCCCTTGCCGCCACGCGGATGTCGCCGCACCTTCTGACGGTGATCCACGAGGTGATGAGCGAGTGGGAGGCACCCCGCCCTGCCGATGCCGCGGCGGCTGTTGACCGGGAAGTGGCGCTGAACCAGGATTTCCACTTTGCGATCTACCGCGCCTGCGGATCGGCCATTCTGATGCCGATGATCGAAAGCCTGTGGTTGCAATCCGGCCCCTGCACCCGTGCAGCGGTGTTCGCCTATACCGAGGCGGGGGAAAGCGATTCGGCGCGCTTTCACCATGCCATGCTGGCCGCCCTTGAGGCGGGCGATACAAGGTCTGCCCGTGCCGCATTGGTGGCCGACATCAGCCGCCCCTTTGCCTTTCTGCGTAACAAGATTCGGGCCGAGGAGGTGGCGGCATGACCCTGCTTATCAGCGACGCGGCCAATGGCCTTTCGGTGCGGGCACAACTTTTGCGGGAAAGGGCCCCGGCCAATGCGGGTTTTCTGACGGCCTATCTTTCCACCCCCCGCGTGGTGCCCGGACTGCACGCGATGTGGACCGGCCCCGAAATCTCATGCCCGATTCCGGCGGCGCATCTGGCGGGCGCGGGTTATGCCACTGCCCTGCCGCCGGAAAACGCCACTTTGCATCCGCAGCCGGGCGATGTGGTGCTGGCCTATGTGCCTGCGCGGATGTGGGGCGGCAGCCCGAACCCGATCTTCGACATCGGCCTGTTCTACGGCCCCGGCGCGCGGATGTTCTTTCCCATCGGCTGGCTGGCCGGGTCGGTGGTGGCGCAGGTGCTGCCCGAAGACCGCGCCGATCTGGCTGAGGCCTGCGCCCGCATCCGCCGCACCGGCGCCTGCGAGATCACCTTTGCGCTGGAGGCGTGATGGACGACGGATTCGAGCTTTACGATCTGCGGGTGGAAATCACCGCCCCGGAAGGCGCGAAGATCTATTGTGGCAGGCCGGGCGACTGGTTCGAATTGCGCGGAGAGCAGCTGCACATGCCACCGGGGCAAAGCTTCTCGATCTACTCGCTGGCGGCAATTCTTCCGCTGCTGCCGGCCAAACAGCGCCAGACCCACCGCAATGACTGGATGACCTCGGACGGCGAAGTGGCTTGCCCCGACCCGAACTGCCCGTCGCGGCTGAAGATCACCCGGATTGGCAAACGCGGTTTCAGCCATGCCGAAACCACCGCCGTACCCTTGCCAAAGGATCCGACATGAGTGTGCAGACCCAGACCCTGCGCGCCGGCTATCAGATTTCCCGCGTCATCCGTGGCGGCTGGCAGTTGGCGGGGGGCCATGGGCCGGTCGATGCGGCGACCCAGATCGAAGACATGATCGCCTTTGCCGATGCCGGGATCACCACCTTTGATTGCGCCGATATCTATACCGGCGTCGAAGAGATGATCGGCGCCTTTCGCACCGAATACGCCAACCGCCGCGGGGCCGAGGCGCTGGCGCGGATCAAGGTTCATACCAAGCTGGTGCCCGACCTTGAGGCGCTGGCGACCGTCACCCGCGACTATGTGCGCGGCATCGTTGACACCTCTCTGACCCGCCTGCGGATGGAGCGGCTGGATCTGGTGCAGTTTCACTGGTGGGACTACGCGGTGCCCCGCTATGTCGAGGCGATCGGCTGGCTGGATGAGTTGCGGCGTGAGGGCAAGGTCCGGCAGGTCGGCGGCACCAATTTCGACAGCGCGCGGACGCTGGAAATCATCCGCTCCGGCGTGCCGTTGATGTCGATGCAGGTGCAATACAGCCTGTTGGATGCGCGCGCCGAACGCCTGCTGGTTCCGGCGGCGCTGGCCAATGACATGGCGATCTTCTGCTATGGCTCGGTTGCCGGGGGATTTCTGGGCGACCGCTGGTTGGGCCAGACGGAGCCGCAGCATCCGTTGGAAAACCGGTCTTTGACCAAATACAAGCTGATCATCGACGATTTCGGCGGCTGGGATCTGTTCCAGACCCTGTTGCAGACCCTGCGCCGGGTGGCCGACCGCCACGGCACCGACATCGCCACCGTCGCCTCCGCCGCCATGCTGAACTGCGTGGGCGTGGCCGCCGTGATCGTGGGCGCGCGCAACCGCAGCCATCTGGCCCAGAACCTGCAGATTGCCAATCTGGCGCTGACCGCCGCCGACAAGGCCGAGATTGCTGCCATCCTGGCCCAGGGCACCACGCCCGAAGGTGACACTTTCGCGCTGGAGCGAGACCGCAAAGGTCGCCACGGCAACATCATGAAATACAACCTGAACAAGGCCAGCTGAGGCCCAATCCGCCGCGAGATGCCTGACGCGGCGGATGATGAACAAAAGGCCCAATCCAACGGAATGAGGAACCCCTTGAAAAGAACCCTTCTTGCCACCGTCGCCGCCCTGTCATTGCTGCCCTTTGAGGCCCAGGCCTGCGACATCACCATCGGCCTTGTGCTGGAACTGACCGGCGAGGCCGGCGAATACGGCCAGGCCGGTGCCAAATCGGTGGAAATGGCCTTCCGTGATCTGAACGATGCGGGCGGCGTTGCCGGTTGCATGCTGAAGACCGACACCCGCGACAGCCAGACCCAGGCCAATGTCGCCGTAGACGCCGCGACCCAGTTGGTTCAGGTGGAAAAGGTGCCCGCCATCATCGGCGGCATCATCTCGCCGATGTCGATCCCGATCCTGACTTCGGTCACCGGGCCGGCCAAGGTGCTGCAGGTTTCGCCTGCCTCGTCCTCGCCGACGCTGACCGCGCTGGGGGCCGAGGGCAAGACCAACGGCATCTTCTTTCGCACCATCACCTCGGATGCACTGCAGGGCGTGGCGGCGGCGAAATTCGCCATCGACAACGGCTTTACCAAGATCGCCATCATCCACCAGAACAACGATTTCGGCGTCAATCTGGTGAAGGAATTCACCGCCCCATATGCCGCATTGGGGGGCACAGTGATTTCGGTCACGCCCTATAACGGCAAGCAATCTTCCTATGCCGCCGAAGTCACCGCCGCTTTGGCTGGTGGGGCCGATGCGCTTTATCTGATTTCGGATCCCGTCGATGGCGCCACCATCGCCCGCACCTGGATCAGCCAGGGCGGCCCGCAGAAGTTCCTGCTGAACGACGGGATGAATTCCGAAGACTTCATCACCTCGGTCGGCAAGGAATACCTGGGCGAGGCTTACGGCACCTCTTCCGGCACCAACCCGACTGCATCAACCGACTACTTCAACACCCACTACAAGGACTTCTCGGGCATTGACCCGGCAGCGCCTGCGGCCGATCGCTCATATGACGCGGGCGCTTTGGTCGGCCTTGCCGTCGCTATTGCCGGAGGGCCGGATGCCTCCAAGCTGCCCGACGCCATCCGCAAGGCGGTCGACCCGGCAGGCGAGGTGATCTACGCCGGCAAGGACCAGTTCGCCAAGGCATTGGCGCTGATCGCCGAAGGCAAGCCGATCAAGTACGAAGGCGTGATCGGCCCGATCAGCTTTGACCAATATGGCGATATCTCGGGCCCTTTCCGGCTGTGGCAGATCAAGGACGGCGTGGTGACGACGGTTGGAGAAATGACAACCGCAGACGTTGCTGCCATCAAGGCGCAGGTCCAGCAGTAAGCTGATCTGTCGTGGAAAATTGTGGGCGGCGGGCATCAAGTCGCGCCGCCCCGATTGCGCCGCTACCGAAGTGAGCCGCCCCGGCCTTGAACCTGTGGCGCCAGTGCGCCGCTTCTGGTGCTGATACGGGCCATTTTGCGGGCGTAGGCCATGTGGCCTTCTGAAGACCGGGAGCAGGTGTCAGCGGTGTGGATCATGCAAGCCGCTGATGAATAGGAAGATTGAGGTGCCCCTAGATTTGTAGACGCTTTGCCCCCTAACTTTGAGGCAGGGAGGCCGACATTGGGACGAGCGACTACAGCGATGAGTTCAAGCGGGACGCGGTGCACCAGATCACGGTGCGGGGCTATCCGGTTCGAGAGGTTTCGCGGCGTTTGGGGGTGAGTTCGCACTCGCTCTACAAGTGGATGAAGCAGTTCGCAGA
>JBATAV010000659.1:0-4345 GCA_049662025.1 Paracoccaceae bacterium
CCTCACTGATGTCCGGATGAGGGCATGATCGCAGCCGAACCGGACGAAAAGCGGCTGGCACCCGGTCCGGAACTGGCTTGTCTGCAATAACGTCACGAGAGGTCCAGTCATTGGTTCAATCCTTCAAACATCTGAAATCACCACCTGATTCGCGAATGAATAGACCAGTTATGCCCAAAGAACACCAATTACACCCTGAAATCAACTAAACTAACAACTTTATGTCGTTTGTGTTGAGATTGGCGCAACTTTGCGCTATTTTGATTCTTAGGTCTTCGAAAGTGCCGGGAGTTTGGTCCTGGAGCTTAGCTGTGGGTGAATTTGGTCTGAAATTGGAACAAATTGGTCTCTCGAAATGACGAGGGTGCCGAAAATGGGGGGGGAGAAATGCTTAGAGAAATATTCAGGATGGGTCTGACCCGCCGCAAGATGTTGCGCGGGGCTGTTGCGCTGGTGGGTACCGCGGCGGCGACATCGTTTGCACCGCGCGCTGCCCGCGCCGCCGGAAAGACCGTCAAGATCGGCTTTCTCGCGCCGCTGACTGGCGAGGTCGCCGCCTGGGGAAAGCCCGGGCTCGACGGGTGCCTCATCTGGGCCGAGTGGGTCAATGCGGCTGGCGGCGTCAATATCGGCGGCGAGGCCCATATGATCGAATTCGTCCCCTATGACGACGAATACGATGCGGGCAAGGCGCGCGCTGGCGCGACCAAGCTGATCAAGGAGGATGGCGTCAAGCTGATCATGATGCTGGGCGGGGATCCGTGGCCCGGCGTCCAGCAACTGGCCGAGCGCGAGGGGATGCTGTGCACGACGCTTCTGCCGTCGGACCTCTCGCCCGACACGACGACGCTGTTGGCACCGGTCGAAGTGCATCCGATCTACAACGTCACGGGCGTCCAGTGGCTGGCCGAGAACAAGCCCGAACTGAAGACCGCGGTGATGTGCGCGCAGGAAGATGCGCTCGGCCTGCCCTCGGTCGCGACCTATCTCGCCGCGTTCGAGGCGGCCGGCATCGAGATGCTCGACGACACTCTGTTCTTCGATCCGGCAACGACCGATTTCGCGCCGATCGTCACCAAGCTGATGTCGAGCAATCCGCAGATCATCTGCCTTGACACCTGCTACTCGGACTATGTCCATCCGATCTGTGAGCAGCTGTTCCAGCAGGGTTACAAAGGACAGATCATCTCCTGCACGGCCGATTTCTACGATCAGATCGTCGCCAAGACCTCGAAGGAGTTCATGGAGGGGTTCATCTTCCAGTTTCCTGATTTCGACGATCCGGCACTCAACGCCGATTTCATCAATTTCAAGAAGCCCAACGAGTTCTACGCCGAGTACAGCAAGCGTCATCCCAACCAATGGGGTGCGGTCTCGTGGGAATACGCTGCGGTCATGGATCTGTGGAAGGCGGCGGCCGAGAAGGCGGGGTCCGCGGAGCCTGGGGACGTACTGGTGGCGATGAAGGAGGGCGGCAAAGGTCTGCATGCCTTCGGCGAAGCCGACTGGTGGGGCAAGGAGTTGTTCGGGATCGACAACGCGCTGGTCGGCAACTGGCCGGTCGTCGCGATCGAAGACGGCAAGGCGGTCATCAAGGACTTCAAGAACATTCCCGAGTGGTACGACAAGCATGGCGACCTTCTGATCAAGCACATGGATGCGCTTGGCCAGATGTACTATCAGCGTGCCTGATCCCCAGGCCTGCAGATCCAGAGCCGCTTCGGTCCGGTGCCGCCACCGGAGCGACCGCTTTTCCGCCAAACGGGGGTGGGGAGTCGCCTGATGATGGATCTCTTTGCCCAGACGATTCTGAACGCTACCTATGCGGCCAGCTACATGGCGCTGGTCGCGGTCGGTCTGGTCCTGATCTTCGGCGTCATGGGGGTGATCAACTTCGCCCATGGCGAGCTTTATATGCTCGGCGCTTATGCGGTGGTAGCCGTTTACGGTGACTGGAACATGCCCTTCCTGGTCGCCGTTGCAGCCGGTCTGGTGTTCGTCGGCCTCGTCGGCATCCTGATGGAGTGGGCGCTCTTCCGGCCGCTCCGGGACAACCCGCTTGGCGGTCTCGTCGCGTCGATCGGTTTCCTTCTGGTGCTTCAGGCATCGGCGGCGCTGATCTTCGGTGTGCGGATGGAGAACATCCCGCCCTCGACGCAGGAGATCATCCAGTTTTCCGACCGTGTCAGCCTGCCGCTCCAGCGGCTCTATGTGATCATGGCGACGATCGGCCTGCTTTTCGCCCTCTGGCTTTTCCTGAAGAAGACCCGGTTTGGCTGGGCATTGCGGGCCAGCGCCCAGGATCCTGAAGCGGCGGCGCTTCAGGGCATCTCGATCAACCAGACGGCGCGGATCGCGATGTTCATCGGCGCGGCGCTGGCGGGCGTGGCCGGCGCGCTGACCGCGCCACTGGTGCGAACCTATCCCTACATGGGCCATTCGGTCATCGTCACCGCCTTCATCATCATCATTGTCGGTGGTGTCGGCAGCCTTGAGGGAGCCGTTGTTGCGGCGGTCGTCTACGCTTTCGTGCACACCTTCGTCACGACGTTCGTCGACGGCGTGATGGCTGACATCGTCGGCCTGACGCTGATGCTGCTGGTGCTGATCGTGAAGCCCACCGGGCTTTTCGGCACCCGTGAGCGTGCGTAGGGGGGGGGCGGAAGGCAATGAAGACAATCGCATGGATCATGCTTGCGGCGGTGCTGGTCGTGCTGCCCCATGTGCTGAGCTATTCGCAGCAGGAGGTGCTGGTCTTCCTGACCATCAACGTCCTGCTGGTGTCGAGCTACCGGCTGCTCACATTGACCGGCGAATGGTCGCTGGCGCATGTCGTCATCATGGGCGTCGGCGCCTACGCGAGCGCGCTTCTGACCAAGAGCGTGGGCGTGCCGGTGCCGCTGGCAATGCTTCTCGGGGCCGGTTTGGCCGGGCTTTTCGCCTTTCTGCTTAGCTTTCCGCTGTTTCGGATGAAGGGGTTCTATTTCCTCATCGGCTCGTTTGCCGCAGGCGAAATCATGCGCCTGATCTGGGTCAAGTACCGCGTACCATTCGGTGGCCCGAAGGGCATCAAGCTCATACCGGGCTTCGAAACCATCGACATCGGCGGGCAGACGATCGACTTCTTCAACCCGGTCAACTACTACTTCCTGGCGCTGTTCGTGGTCGCGGCATCGCTCTGGGTCATGTGGCGGGTCGAACGCTCGCCGGTGGGGCTGATCTTCCACGCCGTCCATTGGCAGGACAAGTTGGCCGAGTCGGTTGGGGTCACGGCGCGACATTACCGCACGCTCGCCTTTGTAATCGCCTCGTGCTTCGCCGGTTTGTCGGGCGGGCTGCTGGCGCACTATATCGGAACCGTAAGTCCCAACCGCTTTGATGTCGAGGAGATGGTCTTCGTGCTGACCTGGGCGATCGTCGGGGGCACGGCCACCTTCTACGGTCCGATCCTGGGCGTAATCGTGCTGACGATCCTCAACGAGGTTGTCCTGCGCGAACTCGGGATGGATCAGGTCCGGCCGCTGATCTATGGTCTGATTCTGATTGCATCAGTCCTGTTCCTGCCAAAGGGCCTTGAAAGTCTCGTGCCGAAATTCGGCGCTGTTTTCAGGCGCAAACGCTCCGTCCCGGTGGTGTCCAAGACCAAGGAGGCGACGAATGACGGATGACCGGACAGGCGCAGTCGCAGTCGCGCCACCGCTGCTTGAGGTCGACGGCCTGACGATGCGCTTCGGCGGGCTGACGGCCGTCAACAACCTCAGCTTCGCGGTCCAGCCCGGCACCATCCACGGGCTGATCGGCCCCAATGGCGCCGGCAAGACCACGACCTTCAACGTCGTCAGCGGCTACTACACCCCGACCGAGGGGCGGGTGCATTACAAGGGCCAGGACATCTCGGGGCTGAACATGCCTCAAGTGGCAGGGCGAGGGCTGGTGCGGACGTTCCAGCATTCGACCTTGTTCCAGGAGTTCACTCTGCTGCAGAACGTGCTTGTCGGACGCTACATGCACCAGCGTCCGACGCTGCTCGGCGCGATCCTTGGCACCGAGAAGAAGGCAATCCGTCAGAATGAGGCGAAGGCGCGCGAGGCGCTGGCCTTCTTTGACCTGCTCAAGCGCGAGAACGAACTGGCGTCCGAACTTTCGCACGGACACCAGCGCGCGCTCGGCATGGCGGTGGCGCTGGCGGCCGAGCCCGACATGCTGCTGCTCGACGAACCCTTCACCGGCATGAATCCGGAAGAGACCCGGCACATGATGG
Source organism: Paracoccaceae bacterium (assembly GCA_049662025.1). Classification (GTDB taxonomy): domain Bacteria; phylum Pseudomonadota; class Alphaproteobacteria; order Rhodobacterales; family Rhodobacteraceae; genus Pseudogemmobacter. Next base: position 4,262 of record JBATAV010000659.1, read on the forward strand.
ACCTGATGTTCAAGGTCCGCGATCGTGGTGTCACCATCCTTTTGGTCGAGCACGACATGCAGGCGATCATGGGCCTGTGCGACC
>JBATAV010000660.1:0-4366 GCA_049662025.1 Paracoccaceae bacterium
GCGGCAACGGGGCGGCCAATGCGCTGTTCGGCTGGGGCGGCAATGACAGCCTCGACGGCGCTTCGGGCAACGATGTGCTGCGTGGCGGCACCGGGGTGGACACGCTGACTGGCGGAATCGGCAACGACACCTTCCGGTTTTCCGCGCTGAACGAATGCGGCGACCTGATCACCGATTTCGGCAACATCCTGAGCAGCGATGACCGGTTCCAGATCACCGCGGCGGCGTTTGGCGGCGGGCTGGTGGCTGGCGCTCTGGCGGCGAACCAGTTCCAGACCCGCACCGACAATCTCGCCCAGGATGCCGACGACCGGTTCATCTTCAACCCCACTGACCGCACCTGGTGGTTCGATGCCGATGGCAATGGCGCCGGGGCCGCGATCATGGTCGCCGATCTGCAGGCGGGGGCGGTGGTGACGGCGGCGGATATCCTGCTGATCTGACGGCGGAAATGCCTAGGCAGCCGTCGGGCGCTGCGGCCGGGGCCGCAGATACCAGTACCACAGCCGATAGGCCGACAGCGCGGCAAGCGGCGCGAAATGCACCATGGCCGGGGGCCAGCTGCCCCAGTTGTGCAGCGCGGCCCAGTGGATCAGTACCAGAATTGCCGCCGGGTAGGCCAGCCGTTGCATCGCCTTCCAGCCGGTCTTGAGCCAGCGCTGCGCCGCGGCGTTCGAGGTGATGGCCAGCGGCACGAAGATCAGCATTGCGGCCCAGCCGGTCCAGATCTCGGTCTTCCACAGCGGGCCGAGGATGCGGTCCAGCGTGCCACGGTCGATGACATAGACGATGGTGTGCAGGGCGGCATAGACAAAGGCCGCCACCTCGATGTCGCGGCGATGATGCAGCAGCCAGCGCGGCCAGCTTTGGCCCTTGAAGACCAGCATCAGGCCCGAGGCCATCATGCCGATGATCATGAACCGCGCGGCGAATTCGCCGGTGGGGTGCAAAAGGCGGTGGAATGCCTGCGGATCGCTGCCGAAAAGCGCCGGGATCATGGTCAGGGCAGGCAGGGAAAGCACGACCCAAAGGATCAGGGTCGCGGGTTTGTAGCCGAAAAATGTCATGGGGCACCCGGTGTTTGATGCCCCATGATACGTCAGCCGCAAGAAAATCCGTCGTGAGACGTCGTCACATCTTTAGCGCTTCGGCGCCCGAGATGGTGGGCAGGCCCAGCGCTGTGCCAACCGCCGCGTAGGTCAGCTTGCCGGCGTGAACGTTCAGGCCTGCCAGCAGGTGCTTGTCCTCGGCGCAGGCCTTCTTCCAGCCCTTGTCGGCCAGGGCCAGCATGAAGGGCATGGTGGCGTTGCCAAGGGCTTGCGTCGAGGTGCGGGCGACGGCGCCGGGCATGTTGGCGACGCAATAGTGCATGATGCCGTCGACTTCGTAGATCGGGTCCTGGTGGGTGGTGGCTTTCGAGGTCTCGAAGCAGCCGCCCTGGTCGATGGCCACGTCAACCAGCGCCGCGCCGGGCTTCAGCTCTTTCAGCTGCGCCTTCGAGATCAGCTTGGGTGCGGCCGCGCCCGGGATCAGCACGGCGCCGATGATCATGTCGGCTTCGCGGGCGAGCGTGATGGTGTTGCCAGCGCTGGCATAGCCATTCTTGAAGTGGCCGCCGAAGACGTCGTCCAGATAACGCAGGCGGTTGATCGAGCGGTCCAGCACGGTGACATCGGCGCCCATGCCTGCGGCCACTTTGGCGGCCTGGGTGCCCACCACGCCGCCGCCGATGACCAGCACCTTGGCAGGCAGCACGCCGGGCACGCCGCCCAACAGCACGCCGCGCCCGCCATTGGCCTTTTGCAGCGTCCAGGCGCCAACCTGCGGCGCCAGACGGCCCGCAACCTCGGACATCGGGGCCAGAAGCGGCAGGCCGCCGCGATCATCGGTGACGGTTTCATAGGCGATGCAGGTGGCGCCAGAGGCCAGCAGGTCCTTGGTCTGCGCCGGATCGGGCGCCAGGTGCAGGTAGGTGAACAGCACCTGGCCTTCGCGCAGGCGCTTGCGTTCCACGGCCTGCGGCTCCTTGACCTTGACGATCATGTCGGCCTTGGCAAACACCTCTTCGGCGGTGGCGATGATCTTGGCGCCGACGGCCTTGTAGTCGGCATCCGGGAAGCCCGCGCCGGTGCCGGCGTTGGTCTCGACCAGCACTTCATGGCCATGGGCGATGGCTTCGCGAGCGGCGTCGGGCGTCATGCCGACGCGGAATTCCTGCGGCTTGATCTCTTTGGGGCATCCGATCTTCATCTTGCGTCTCCCTGTGGGGTGGTTCTTCGGGGTCTTGCCCCCCGTTCAGGGGCGCAAGGGTGAGGCAGAATCGGTGCGGATGCTTTGAAATATTTGTGACGCGCGGGGCATTCTGCGGTAATTTCTTCGAAGAAGTGCCGGTTTGGCAGGAGATTTCGTCGTGCCCGAAGGATTGGACGCAACCGACCGCCGCATTCTTGCGGCCTTGCAGAAGGAAGGCCGGATCACCAATGCCGTGTTGTCCGAGCGGGTGAACCTGTCGCCTTCGGCCTGCCACCGGCGGGTGCAGCGGCTGGAGGACGAGGGGTTCATCGCCGGCTATGTGGCGCTGGTCGATGCGCGGCGGCTGGGCAAGCCGACCACGGTTTTCGTGGAGATCACGCTGGAGTCGCAGGCCGAGGAACTGCTGGATGCGTTCGAGCGCGAGGTGGCGCGCATTCCCGACATTCTGGAATGCCATCTGATGGCGGGAACGGCAGACTACCTTCTGAAGATCGTGGCCGAGGATACCGAAGATTTCGCCCGCATCCACCGGCGGTTCCTGAGCCGTCTGCCAGGGGTGCGGCAGATGCAATCCAGTTTCGCGCTGCGCGAGGTGCTGAAGACGACAGCGCTGCCGGTGTGACGGCATCTTCAGCCGTTTGCACAAGGTCTTGATGCGATGGCCCGGCTTGTCAGACCCCGTCGCCCCGTGCTGGAACGCGGCAGCAATGCAGGAGTGCGCGATGCAACGATCCCTTGTGGCCGAAAGCCTGGGCACCGGCCTTCTGATGGCGGTTGTGGTGGGCAGTTCGGCGATGTCGGCGCGGCTGGGGGCCGAACCGGAACTGGGGTTGCTGGTGACATCGCTGTGCTGCGGGGTGGCGCTTTGGGTGCTGATCAGCATTCTGGCACCGGTTTCGGGCGCGCATCTGAACCCCGCCGTTACCCTGACCTTTGCCCTGCGGGGCGAGATCGGCGGGCGGGCGGCGCTGGCCTATGGCGGGGCGCAGGTGGTGGGCGCTTGCCTGGGCACCATGCTGGCGCATGTGATGTTCGGCCTGGCGCCGGTGCAGTTCTCGATCCTGGTCCGCGACCAGCCCGCGCTGTGGCTGTCGGAAGGTGTGGCGACCTTTGGGTTGATCTTCGTGATTCTGGGGGCGCTGGCGGCGCGGGGGCCGGTGGCGGGATTGGTGGGCGCCTATGTCTCGACGGGCTACTGGTTCACCGCCTCGACCGGCTTTGCCAATCCGGCGATGACGGTGGCGCGGACCTTGACCGGGATGGCGGGTGGCCTGCGCCCGATTGACGCGCCGGCCTATATTGCCGCGCAATTCGCCGGTGCCGCTCTGGCGATCGTGCTGGGCCGCTGGCTGTTCGGGACGACGCCGGTCGGCCTTGCCGCCGCTGGCCACGCCCCCCGACCGCAATGAAAAACCCCCGGCCTTGCGGACGGGGGTTGATCGGGACGGGCCCCCGCCTTTCAACGGCTGCCCCAGTGTTCGCTGAACGCCTTAGAGGCCGCCTTCGCGCTGGGCCTTCTTACGAGCGAGCTTACGGGCGCGGCGGATAGCCTCGGCCTGTTCGCGGGCTCGCTTGACCGACGGTTTCTCGAAATGTTGCTTGAGCTTCATTTCGCGGAACACGCCTTCGCGCTGGAGCTTTTTCTTGAGAGCCCGGAGGGCTTGCTCGACGTTGTTGTCGCGGACGCTGACCTGCATGTGGTTGTCACCACCTTCCTAAGTTAGAGTTGCACTAGATGTGCAGGCCGGTTTCCCATAGCAAAGGGGGCCAGTCTTGTCCACAACCAGTCTTGTCCACAACAAGGGACGAAGGAGGCGGATATGCCGGAAGAACCGCTGCGAGAGGCCATTTTGCAGGCCGCGCTGGCCCATGTGCCGTTTGACGGCTGGTCGGACACCACGCTTCTGGCCGCCGCACACGATTCGGGCTGCGCCCCGGCGCTGGCGCGGGCGGTGTATCCGCGTGGCGGCGTCGATCTGGCGCTGGGCTATCACCAGATGGGCGACCGGCAGATGTTGCGAGCATTGGCAGGGGAAGACCTGTCGGCCCTGCGCTTCCGTGACCGGGTGGCGCTGGCGGTGCGCCTGCGGCTGGAGGGCGCGGACCGGGAACT
>JBATAV010000661.1:0-1862 GCA_049662025.1 Paracoccaceae bacterium
CTGCATCAGATCACCGTCCGCATCGGTCGCGCGGACCGCGCCACCGTGGCCGCCTTGCGCGCCGCCCGCAGCGCCGCGGCATGGCCCAGAAGCGCGCCCGCGATCAGCCAGCTGACCGGCACCAAAGTACCATTGGGCAGAAGATCCAGCATGTTGAAGGCAAAGATCAGCGCCAGCCCTGCCACCGGCGCGCTGAACGCCGCCGATCCCTGCACCAGTGCCTCGCGCCCCAACAGCCAGAGCGGCAGGCACAAAAGCCCGAACTCGGCCACATAGCCCAGCCAGCCGAAGGTTCCGATCTGGATGATCCAGGCGCCATCAGCGATGTTCGTCATCACTCCGGTAACCGGATCATGGGTAAAGTTGCGCGCATAGCCGCCCCAGCCGAACCAGGGGCGTTCCTCGGCTCGCAACAAAAGGATTTCCTCGTTCTCGATGCGGAATTGCAGCGACCAGGCCCGGTCTGGCGACACCCCGCGCGCAAAGTCCAGAATGGCATCCAGCGGCACCACATGCGCGCCGCGCAAAAGCGGGTAGACCATCACCACAACCGCCACCAGCGCCGCCGCCAGCACCTGCCAGCGGCGCGGCGCGAACAGGATCAGCGGCAGCATCGCCATGGCATAAACCGCCACCCCGGCCGATTTGCAGACCACCAGCATGAAACCAAGATACAGAAACACCACCAACTGCTTCGGCCGCGCCTCGGCTGGACCTTGCCGCAAGACAACGGCAGCGGCCGACAGGCACATCAGGGTGAACATCGCCACCCAAAGCCCATGTGGCAGGAACACCACCGGGCGATAGCCGCCAAATCGGATGGTCTGAAAGAAATCGTGCTGGAAGAAGCCGTAAACCCAGACGTTGATCTGCGGGCTCAACCGGCTTTCGATCAGCATCGGGATGGAATAGGCCAGCCCCGCCGCCACCAGCGCCACGACCAGCGCCTTTGCGGCCTCGGGTGTGGCAAGGTAGCGGCGGCCCAGAAACAACGGCAAGGCATAGATCAGGTGGTTCGCCATCGCCGCGATGCTGTCATAGATGCGCATGCCCGCTATGTCATCGGCGGCCTTGATCGGAATCGGGTCGCCATTGGTCAGCACGGTGACAAAGGGCGACAGGATGAAAAGGGCGATCAACAGCTTTCCGGTTGCGCCATCGGGCAGGACCCCCACCCGGTCGCGCAGCACAAACAGCGACAGGCCCAGCGCCACCAGTGCCGGGATCGAGTCCTTGTCGAAATCCGGCACCAGCGGAAAGTTGAAGCTGGTCAACGGTGGCAGCAGCAGATAGCCCGCCAGAATGGTCCAGATCAGCGCCCGGCCTGCGTCCAGCCGCCGATACAGCTGCCAGGCCACGAAAGGCCAGATCAGCAGCATCGCATAGGCAAGAAGGTTCGGTTGCGGCACGTCCGGCGCCTTCGGCGGTTGCGGGTCATCTGCCTGATAGCACAAGGGCGGCGGTTCAGCCACGCCCCGGCGCCGGAGTGGCCCGGGAACGGCCCATGGAAACAGTCTGTTGCCGCCATGGCCGGAGGCCCGCTCTGTCGCCCATGCCCCGCAATCCTGCTATAGGAGCGACAGGGAGGCACCGGTGCAGTTCCAGTTCGGCCAGACCACGATTGCCGTGACTCACCCCGACGCAGTCAGCCTGCTGGCGGCGGTATCGGCACGGTTTGCCGATGGGCAGGGCTTTGCGCTGGCCACGATCAACCTCGATCATCTGGGGAAACTGTCGAACGATGCCGCCTTCCGCGCCGCCTATGTCGCGCAGGATTTCGTGGTGGCTGACGGTAACCCGATCGTCTGGCTGTCGCGGCTGGCGGGGCAGCCGGTGCAACTGGTACAGGGGTCCGACCTGGT
>JBATAV010000662.1:0-5290 GCA_049662025.1 Paracoccaceae bacterium
TCCGAAATGATTGGTCGCGCGTCACCACCGCCGCCAAAGGTTAAGAAACCCTTAAATCGACCCAGCCAAGCCCTTGAAAACAAAGACATGCGCCGAACGTCCCGAGTCGGGACGCTACCCCCGCCCGATCCAGCCGCCGCCATGAACCCGGCCGCCCCCGGGGGCATAGAAGACGCAGGCCTGCCCCGGGCTGACCCCATCCTCCGGCGCGATCAACTCCACCTCCGCCTCCCGCGGCCCCAAGGGCCGGATCACCGCCGCCCGAGGTGCCCGGGTAGAGCGTACCTTCACCTCCATCTCCCAGGCCTCCCGCGACTCGAAAGCCGCATCCCCCAGCCAGTTGATTTCTCCCACCCGGATCAGCCGCGTCGACAAAGCCTCCCGCGGCCCCACGATCACCCGCCGCAACGCCGGATCCAGCCGCACCACATACAAGGGCTCGCCCAGGCCGCCGATCCCCAAACCCTTCCGCTGCCCGATCGTGTAGTGGATCACCCCCCGGTGCGTCCCCAGCACCTGGCCCGCCATATCCACGATCTCGCCCGGATCCGCCGCACCGGGCCGCAGCTTCTCGATCACCGCCGCATAATTCCCGTCCGGCACGAAGCAGATATCCTGGCTGTCGGGCTTGTCCGCCACCGTCAGCCCATACTTCGCCGCCAAAGCCCGCGTCTCGGCCTTTGACCCAAGGTGCCCCAAGGGGAACCGCAGATAACCCAACTGTTCCGCCGTGGTGGAGAACAGGAAATAACTCTGATCCCGCCCCGCATCCGCCGCCTGATGCAACTCCGGCCCGAACGCCCCGACCTTGCGCTGGATATAATGCCCGGTGGCCATGCAATCGGCCTCCAGATCCTTGGCTGTCGCCAGCAGATCCTTGAACTTCACCCGCTCATTGCAGCGGATGCAGGGCACCGGAGTCGCCCCGGCCAGATAGGCATCGGCGAATTCCTCGATCACCGCATCGCGAAAGACGTTCTCGTAATCCAGCACATAATGCGGGAAACCCATCGTCTCGGCCACCCGCCGCGCGTCGTGAATGTCGCGCCCCGCGCAGCAGGCGCCCTTTTTCGCCAGCGCGGCCCCGTGGTCATACAGCTGCAGCGTGACCCCCACCACGTCATAGCCTTCGTCCTTCAGCATCGCTGCGACGACCGACGAATCCACGCCCCCCGACATCGCCACCACGACGCGCGTGTCGGCCGGCGCCTTGGACAGTCCAAGAGAATTCAGAGGCAGGTCGCGAGGCATGGCGTTTCCAGGGGTGGCATGAGGGAAGGGGTTGGCCCGGAATATAGGAAAATGCTCACTATCCTCAACCCCCGGCTTTCAGCATTGCTTAAGCCTGTTCGGTCAACCTGCCCGTCAAACCAAGGAAACGGACAGGGGTTCCGCCCATGTATCTGAAACGAGTTGACGGCCCGCGCCAGGTGGTTTTGCCCGATGGTGCGATTCTCACCCGCGCCGACCTTCCCACACCTGACACGCGCCGTTGGGTTGCCAGCCGCAAGGCGGTGGTGGTGAATGCGGTACTTTACGGCCTTCTCACCCGGTCCGAGGCGCTGGAACGTTACGCGCTGTCGGAAGAAGAGTTCGAAATCTGGCGCAAAGCGGTGGAAACGCATGGCGTCAAGGCCCTGAAAGTCACAGCAATTCAGAAATACAGACAACTTTAGGCTGTTCCTCACTCCCGCACTGGCATAGTAACCTCGCGTTAACCATTGCCCGCCAATGTCGTTAACGAAGATGACCCCAGCCACCCCGGCAGCCCTTGCGGAGATTTCCCCAGATGCGCATTCTTCTTGTGGAAGATGACCCCACCACCTCGCGCAGCATCGAACTGATGCTGACCCACGCGAACCTCAACGTCTATTGCACCGACATGGGCGAAGACGGGATCGATCTTGCGAAACTTTATGATTACGACCTGATCCTGCTCGACCTGAACCTGCCCGACATCTCGGGGCATGAGGTGCTGCGTCAGATCCGGCTCGCACGGGTGGACACACCGATTCTCATCCTTTCGGGGTCTGATGATACCGAAAGCAAGCTGAAGGGATTCGGCTTCGGCGCCGATGACTACATGACCAAGCCCTTCCACCGCGAGGAACTGGTGGCGCGTATCCATGCTATCATCCGGCGGTCGAAAGGCCACAGCCAGTCGATCATCCGCACCGGCACGGTGAACGTCAACCTCGATGCCAAGACGGTGGATGTCGAAGGCAAGCCGGTGCATCTGACCGGCAAGGAATACCAGATGCTGGAACTGCTTTCCCTGCGCAAGGGCACCACGCTGACGAAAGAGATGTTCCTCAACCACCTCTACGGCGGCATGGATGAACCCGAGTTGAAGATCATCGACGTCTTCATCTGCAAACTGCGCAAGAAACTGGCCGAAGCGACGGGCGGGCAGAACCACATCGAAACCGTCTGGGGCAGGGGCTATGTCCTGCGCGAACCCAGTGCCGATGCCGCCACTGCACCGCGTCTTGCCGCCAGCGCCTGAGGCAGCGCGCGCGCATCTTTACCTCTGCGCCGCGCCCGCCTAACCTCTCCGCGCCGAAGGGGAGGGCAGGATGGCCGATACGCCGGTGGAGCACTTGACCAAAGCGCAGGCGCGGGCCGAACTGGCCGACCTCGCGGCGCGGATTGCAGCCGCGAACACCGCCTATCACGGCCTTGACGCGCCCGAAATTCCGGATGCCGACTATGACGCGCTGAAAGGCCGCAATGCCGCAATCGAAGCGGCGTTCCCCGGCCTGAAACGGCCCGACAGCCCCTCGGACAAGGTCGGTGCGGCAGGGACCGACGGCTTTGGCAAGATCGCGCATGCGGTGCGGATGCTGTCGCTGGAAAACGCTTTCGAAGACAGCGACGTGACCGATTTCGAAGACCGCGTCCGCAAGTATCTGGGCCATTCCGGCCCGCTGCTGTTCACCGCCGAGCCGAAGATCGACGGGCTTTCGCTGTCGTTGCGCTATGAGGACGGCGCCTTGGTGCAGGCCGCCACCCGCGGCGATGGCGAAGTGGGTGAGGACGTTACCGCCAACGCCCGCACCATCGCCGACATCCCCGCGCGGGTCTCCGGCGCGCCGTCCGTGCTGGAGGTGCGGGGCGAGGTCTACATGAGCCACGCCGATTTTGCGTCTTTGAACGAACGCCAGGCCGCAAAACGCGAAAAGACCTTCGCCAACCCGCGCAATGCCGCCGCCGGATCCCTGCGCCAACTGGATGCGAGTATCACCGCCGCCCGCCCCTTGCGGTTTTTCGCCTATTCCTGGGGGCAGCTCTCCGCCCCGCTGGCCACCACCCAGTTTGCTGCAATATCGCACCTGAACGCCTTGGGTTTTCAGACAAATCCCCTGACCGTCCGGTGCGACGGGCCGCAGGAAATGCTCGCTCACTACCGCGCCATCGAGGCACAGCGCGCGACCTTGGGCTATGACATCGACGGCGTCGTCTACAAGGTCGATGATCTGGCGCTGCAAGCGCGGCTCGGCTTTCGCTCGTCCACCCCGCGCTGGGCCATTGCGCATAAATTCCCCGCCCAACTGGCCTGGACGCGGCTTGAGGCGATCGACATCCAGGTCGGCCGCACCGGCGCTCTGTCGCCCGTGGCGCGGCTGTCGCCAGTGACGGTCGGTGGCGTGGTGGTCTCGAACGCCACCCTGCACAACGAAGACTACATCGCCGGCCGCGGCGCCAAGGGCAACCCGATCCGAGGCGGCAAGGACATCCGCATCGGCGACTGGGTGCAGGTCTACCGCGCCGGCGACGTCATCCCCAAGGTCGCCGACGTCGACCTGAGCAAACGCCCCGCCAGCGCCGAACCCTACCGCTTCCCCCAGACCTGCCCCGAATGCGCCAGCCCCGCCCACCGCGAAGAAGGCGACGCCATCCGCCGTTGCACTGGCGGCCTGATCTGCCCCGCGCAAGCGGTAGAGCGGCTGAAACACTTCGTCCAGCGCAACGCCTTCGACATCGAAGGCCTGGGTGCCAAGCAGATAGAATTGTTCTTCCACGACTCGGACCTGCCGGTGAAAACCCCCGCCGACATCTTCACCCTCGCGCGAAGAGATGCCGCCAACCCATTGAGAAAACTGAAGAACCGCGACGGCTTCGGCGAAACTTCGGTCACCAAACTGTTCGCCGCCATCGAGGCAAAGCGCCAGATCCCGCTCGACCGCCTCATCTTCGCCTTGGGCATCCGCCACGCGGGCGAGGCCGCCGCGGGCCTTCTCGCCCGCCACTACGGCACCTGGACCGCCTTCGAATCTGCCATGACCAACGCCGAACCCGGCACCCCCGAGTGGCAGGAACTGACCGCCATCGACGGCGTCGGCGACATCCTTGCCACCAGCCTGGCACAGGCCTTCGCCAACCCCGCCGAACGCGCCGCCATCGACGCGCTCATAACCCACCTGACCGTCGAACCCGTCGCCGCCGCCACCCTTGACAGCCCCGTCGCGGGCAAGACGATCGTCTTCACCGGCACCCTGGAAAAGATGACCCGCGCCGAGGCCAAGGCCCGCGCCGAGGCCATGGGCGCCAAGGTCGCCGGCAGCGTCAGCGCGAAAACCGATCTTCTGATCGCCGGTCCCGGTGCGGGTTCCAAGGCGAAAGAGGCCGCAAAACTGGGCATCCGCACCATTGACGAGGACGAATGGCTCGCCCTCATCGGCGCGACATGAGCCGCCCGGAACTGCTTTTCCCGCTGTTCGCGGGGTTGGAGACGCTGGAAGGCGTCGGCCCCAAGACCGCACAGGCGTTCGAGGCGCTGGCCGTCGCGCGGCCCAAAGACCTGCTTTACCTGCTGCCCTATGCCGGCACCGACCGCCGCCGCCGCGACACCGTGCAGGGTGCGGCCTTCCCCACCACGGTCACGGTCGAGGTCACCATCGGCGCGCATTTTCCCGCCCGCCGCAAGGGCGGCCCCACCCGGATCATGGTGCGCGACGCGATGCTGGAATGGACGGTGGTCTATTTCCACGCCAAGGGCGATTACCTGCAAAAACTGCTGCCGACCGGGCAAAGACGCCTGCTCTCCGGCAAGGTCGAAACCTTCGACGGCGTGGCGCAGATGGTCCACCCCGACCACGTTCTGCGCCCCGAAGAAGCCGCCGAACTGCCGCCCTACGAGCCGGTCTATCCGCTGACGTCCGGCATCACGCAAAAGCAGATCCAGAAGGCGGCGCAATCCGCATTGGCCCGTGCGCCCGTTCTGCCGGAATGGATCGACCCGGCCCTGAAAGCCCGCGAAGCCTGGCCCGACTGGCACGCCGCCGTCACC
>JBATAV010000663.1:0-2793 GCA_049662025.1 Paracoccaceae bacterium
CCCATGATCAGCGCCACGCCCAGGAACCCGGCGGCCAGCCCGGCCAGCCCGAGGGGTGCGATGCGCTGGCCCTTGAAGGCCCAGCCAAGGGCTGCCACCAGAAGCGGCATCGAAGCGGCGATGATCACCGCCAGCGAGGCCTCGATCCACTGCATCGCGATGAAGTTCAGCCCCAGATAGGCGGCGTTCTGGCACAACCCGAACACGATGACCGACCGGGCCTGCGGCCGGGTCAGCCGCCAGCCCTGCCCCAGCGCGCGGGCCAGCGCCACCGCGATCAGGCCGGATATTGCAAAACGGACGGCAAGGGCGGTCAGCGGCGGGGCATGGGCCACGATCACCCGCGCGGTGGCGAAGGCGGAAGACCAGAGCGCCACGAACACCAGGCCCAAGAGAATGTTGCGCGGTGTCATTGCGGCCCTGCCCCCCTCTGTTCCCCGGTATTCGCCAATGAAAAGGGCCGCCCTGGCGGCGGCCCCGGATCGTTGCAGGTGGCGGCCGGATCAGCCGTTCACCATGTCCTTCAGCGCCTTGGCGATGGCGAATTTCACGGTCTTGTCAGCCGGCTTGGTCATCGTCTCGCCGGTGGCCGGATTGCGGACCTGACGCTCGGGGCGGGCGCGGCAGACGACCTTGCCAAGGCCCGGCAGGGTGACGGCGCCGCCCGAGGCGACTTCTTTCGACACGACGGCCGCAACGGCGTCGAGTGCGGCATTGGCGGTTTTCTTGTCGCTGCCCATGGCATCGGCAACGGCGGCCACGAGTTGGGTCTTGGTCATCGGCTTGGTGGACATGGGTCTATCCCTTGTGTTGTCACTACATGTTTTTCTTGCTGGGCCTGAGTTCGATCAGGCCGCGCCCCGCATGGCGGGCCATGGCCCAGACACATGCTTTCGACGTTGAAATCAAGCCCAAGAACGACGCACCGGGACGTTTTTCGGGGGTTTTTCGCCGATCAGAGGAAGGCGGTCTCTTCGAAACTGCGCAATTTGCGGCTGTGGATGCGCTCCAGCGGCATTTCGCGCAGGCGTTCCATGGCGCGGATTCCGATCTGCAGGTGGCGGCTGACCTGGGTCTTGTAGAAGTCGGAGGCCATGCCGGGCAGCTTCAATTCGCCGTGCAGCGGCTTGTCGGAGACGCAAAGAAGGGTGCCGTAGGGCACGCGGAAGCGAAAGCCGTTGGCGGCGATGGTGGCGCATTCCATGTCGAGTGCGACGGCGCGCGATTGCGACAGGCGGCGGACCGGGCCGGACTGGTCGCGCAACTCCCAGTTGCGGTTGTCGATGGTGGCGACGGTGCCGGTGCGCATGATCCGCTTCAGCTCGAACCCCTCAAGCTGGGTGACCTCGGCGACCGCCTGTTCCAGGGCGATCTGAATCTCGGCCAGCGCGGGGATCGGCACCCAGACCGGCAGGTCGTCGTCCAGCACATGGTCTTCGCGCAGGTAGGCATGGGCGAGGACGAAATCGCCCAGCGCCTGGCTGTTGCGCAGGCCCGCGCAGTGGCCGACCATCATCCAGGCATGCGGGCGCAGGACGGCGATGTGGTCGGTGGCGGTCTTGGCGTTGGACGGGCCGACGCCGATGTTGACCAGGGTGATGCCCTGCCCGTCGGCGCGTTTGAGGTGATAGGTCGGCATCTGCGGCAACTTGGCGATCGGTTCGATCAGGCCGTCGGGCGTGGTGATGATCTGGTTTCCGGTGGCGACAAAGGCGGAGTAGCCGGTGGCCGGATCAGCCAGGGCTTCGCGGGCGTAGGTTTCGAATTCATCGACGTAGAACTGGTAGTTGGTGAACAGGACATGGTTCTGGAAATGCCCCGGATCGGTGGCGGTGTAATGCGCCAGCCTTGCCAGCGAATAATCCACCCGTTGCGCGGTGAACGGGCCCAGCGGGGCCGAGCCATCGGCATAGCGGGTCAGGGTGCCGTTGACGATGTCGTCATTGGTGGTCGACAGGTCCGGCACGTCGAAGACGTCGCGCAAGGAAAACTCCAGCACGCCTTCCTGCGGCACCGAGACGCCGGGGGTGCCGGCCACCGCGAAATGCACCGGGATGGGGGTGGAAGAGGGGCCGATCTCGACCGGGACGCCGTGGTTCTGGATCAGGAGGCCGATTTGCTGGATCAGGTATTGGCGGAAGAGGTCGGGCCGGGTGATCGTGGTGGTATAGGTGCCCGGACCGGAGACATGGCCGAAGGAATACCGGGTGTCGGTATAGCCGAAGGTGGTCACGGTCAGGCGGATCTCGGGGTAGAAGGCGCGCACGCGGGTGGCGGGGCGGCCTATGGTGACGGCATGATTGAAGTGGTGCGACAGATGCGCGGTCGCCCGGTCGTACAGCAGCTCCAGCCGGTTCACGGCAGATTCGGCATCGGCAAAGGTTTCCGCGCCGGGGCCGTCGGGGAGAAGGTGGTCGGGGAGGTCCTGCATCTGGTCTATCCGTCGAAATGATCCGGCATATAAGCCGAATCGGGGGGGGGCGCGCAAGGGACGGCATGCGGGCGGGTCAGGCTGCGCGGAGAAACACCACTTCGGCGAGGTCGGCGGCATGGGCGGGGTCGATGTCGGCGGCGGCCTGGCCGTAGACCTGCACTTCGATGGTTTGCAGATCGCGGATGCGGCCATTGGCCAGAAGCGCCTGAAGGGCGGTGTCAAAGCCCGCCGCAGCCCAGACGCGGCGGTTGATGGAAAGGGCGAATTGCGCCGACGGCAGGCAAGGGCCAGAAGCACCGGCAGCGCCTGCGGCCCGACGTGGCCTGCGGTGAAGGTGCCGGAGCTGACCAGCCCGGCAT
>JBATAV010000664.1:0-2981 GCA_049662025.1 Paracoccaceae bacterium
TCACCAACCCGTTCGACATCTATGCCGAACACGTCCTGCGGCTGCGCGCGCTGAACCCCCTGCGCCCCGAGGCCGATTACCGGCTGCGCGGCGAGGTGGTGCATACCGTGCTGGAGCGGTTCCTGAAGACCGACCCGCTGCCCGAAGCGCCCGAAGACGCCGCCGCGCTGCTGATGCAGATTGCCGAAGCGGTGCTGGCAGAAGAGGTGCCCTGGCCGGTGGCGCGGGCCGAATGGCGCAGCCGGATGCAGCGCGTCGCCCTGCCCTTTGCCGAGGCGACGCTGAGCAAGGACAGCACGCCGGTGGTGCTGGAAAAGAAGGCCGCGCTGCGGCTGGACGGCATGGATTTCACCCTGACCGGCAAGCCCGACCGGATCGACCTTCTGCCCGACGGCACCCTGCATGTGATTGACTACAAGACCGGCGAGCCGCCGTCGAAAGCCGATATGAACCAGCACAGCAAACAGCTGCATCTGGCGGCGGTGATGGCGCTGGAGGGCGCCTTTACCGATCTGGGGCCGCGGGTGACCAGCCGGATTTCCTATCAGGCGATGAAGCCGGGGCTGAAGACGACCGAGGTTGATCTGGGCGAGGAGGCGGTCCGCGAGACGCTGGCGGGACTAAGGGCGCTGATCACCGCTTATCAGGCGCGGGAAACCGGTTTCACCGCACAACGGGCGGCGACGGACAAGCCGGGGCCCAGCGACTTCGACCACCTGGCGCGGATGGGGGAATGGACCATCGCGTCCGAGGCGGAGGGGCAGGACGTCGGATGAACGAAGCATCATTACGCCAGATTGCCGCGGCCGATCCGGGTGAGAACACCTGGCTGACGGCCAATGCCGGGTCGGGCAAGACGCGGGTGCTGACCGACCGGGTGGCGCGGCTGTTGTTGGGCGGGGCGGACCCACTGGGCATCCTGTGCCTGACCTACACCAAGGCTGCCGCCGCCGAGATGCAGAACCGGCTTTTCAAGACGCTGGGCGCCTGGGCCATGGCGCCGGACGATGCCTTGCGCAAAAGCCTTGCGGATCTGGGCGAGGGCGGCGATCTGTCAGAGGACCGGATGCGGCGGGCACGGCAGTTGTTCGCCAAGGCGATCGAGACGCCGGGCGGCATCCGCATCCAGACCATCCACAGCTTCTGTGCCGCCCTCTTGCGCCGCTTTCCGCTGGAGGCAGGCGTCAGCCCCGCCTTTACCGAGATCGACGACCGATCGGCCCTGTTGCTGCGGATCGAGATTCTGGAGGAAATGGCGCTAGGCCCCGAGGCCGGGGTGCTGGAAGGGTTTCTGTCCCACTCCAGCGGCGACATCGGCAAGCTGCTGGATCGGATCATCTCTGCCCGCGCTGCCTTTGGCGCCGCGCCGAAGGGCGATGGCTTGCAGCAGGCGCTGGGCGTGCCGCCAGGGCTGGACGAGGCGGCGGTTCTGGGCCGGGTGTTTGACGGAACCGAAGGCGATCTGATCACCGGTATGGTGACGCACCTGGCGCGCGGAACCAAAAGCACCGACGCCTCCAACCTTGCGAAGCTCCGGGGCCTGTTGCCGTTTCGCCCCTCGGTCGCGACGATCATCGTCCTTGACGAAATGTTGGTGGGCGGATCGGGCACCGAGGACGATCCGTTCCGGGCCAAGAAGGTGACGATTCCGTCCAAGGATACGCTGCCTGACGACCACCCGTTGCGCGTGGCGCTGGCTGATCTGCGGGACCGGATCATCGCGGCAAAGCCCGACCGGCTGCTGCTTGCCCTGTTGCGCAAAACCGAAGCGTTGCACCGCTTTTCCCGACCGTTCCTGGCGCGCTACCGGGCCGCCAAGGACCGGCGCGGCTGGCTGGATTTCGACGACCTGATCGCCAAGGCAGCGCAGCTTCTGACCGACCCCTCGCTGTCGGCCTGGGTTCTGTATCGGCTGGACGGCGGCATTGCGCATGTGCTGGTGGACGAGGCGCAGGACACCAGCCCCGCGCAATGGCATCTGATCGAGTTGTTGACGGCAGAGTTCACCGCCGGTCTGGGCCGCCATGCCAGCCCACGCACGCTGTTTGTGGTGGGTGACAAGAAGCAGTCGATCTATTCGTTTCAGGGTGCGGATGTGGCCGCCCTTGACGCCATGCGCGACCGGTTTCGCACGCGGTTCGAAGCGGCGGGATCGGCGCTGAACGAATTGCCGCTGATCCACTCGTTCCGGTCCTCACGTGCTATTCTGGACCTTGTTGACCGTGTCTTCATGGGCGACCGGCAGGCGGCGATGGGCGGGGTACTGCAGCATGCTGCCTTTCACGAAACCCTGGCCGGGCGGGTGGATTTCTGGCCCCCGGTGGACAAGCCGGAAAAGGCCGCAAAGGGGCTTTGGTATCAACCGGAAGACCGTGTCGGAAGCGAAAGCGCGGAAACCCTTCTGGCCCGCCAGATCGCCGCCGAAATCCGCGGCATGATCGACGCAGGCGTGCGCATCACCGACAAAGACCAGCTGCGGGCCGTGCACGAGGGCGATTTCCTGATTCTGGTGCGCCGCCGCAAGGGGCTGTTCGAATCGCTGATCCGGGCCTGCAAGCAGCAGGGCCTGAGCATCGCCGGGGCCGACCGGATGACCTTGACCGAAGAACTGGCGGTCAAGGATGTTCTGGCGCTGCTGTCGTTCCTGAACACGCCCGAAGATGACCTGTCGCTGGCGTCGGTTCTGCGCTCGCCGCTGTTTGGACTTGGAGAGGATCAGTTGTTCCGGCTGGCACATGGGCGACCCGGCTTTCTGTGGGAGAAGCTGCGCAATGACCGCGGGTTTGAGGGTGTCCGCGTGGTTCTCGATGATCTGCGCGACCAGGCCGAATTCCTGCGCCCGCATGAGCTGATCGACCGCATCCTGACCCGGCATGACGGGCGGCGTCTGCTTTTGGGGCGGCTGGGCGAAGAGGCGGCGGACGGGATTGACGAGTTGTTGTCGCAGGCGCTGGCCTATGAACAGGTGGATGTGCCCAGCC
>JBATAV010000665.1:0-2601 GCA_049662025.1 Paracoccaceae bacterium
GTCAGGGCGGGGTGCTGTTCGTGGTGCAGAGGATCCGCCTTGGTGGCGGCACACAGGATCCTTTCCACCCGCCGCGCTCCCAGGATGCCGGAAAGCCAGCCGGTGCGGCCGACGCGGAAGGCGGTCAGGATCTCGGCCATGGTGCGGCGCAGGTCTTCCACTGCCTGCGGGCCCTGATGCAGGGCACCCAGCACGTCCATCAGCACGATCTGGCGGTCGAGCCGCGCGAAGTGGTCGCGGAAGAAGGGCGCGACGACGCGATCCTTGTAGGCGTCGAACCGCCGCTCCATCTCGCGCCAGAGGCTGCCGCGCGGGCTGTCGGCGGGGCGTGGCAAGGGCGCGAAGGTCAGAACCGGGCTGCCGGCCAGATCGCCGGGCAAAAGGAATCGGCCGGGGGTGCAATCGGAAAAGCCGGCCTCGCGGGCGGCTTGAAGATAGGTGGTGAAGGCGCGGGCAAGGTCTTGCGCGTCGGTCTCGTCCAGCTTTCGCGCGCCATCGGCGGCACGGGCCTGGGCCATGAAGGCAGCGGCCTGCGGGCGGGTGGCAAGACGGGTCAGGGTGTCTTCGGCCCAATCGGCATAGGTCTTGTCCATCAGGCCAAGGTCCAGAAGCCACTCTCCGGGGTAATCGACGATATCAAGGTGAAGGGTCTGCGGGCCGCGGAAGGACCCGAACCAGCCGCCCGGACGGGTGCGGAACGACAACCGCAGTTCCGAGATCGCCCTTGTGCTGTCGGGCCAGTGCGGGGTGTCGCCGGTCAGCGCGGCCAGATGCCCTTCATAGTCAAAGCGCGGCAGCGTGACATCGGGCTGCGGCTGCAGGTGAACCGTCTCGATCCGGCCTTCGCGCGCGGCGGTCAACTGCGGCATCCGGCCCCGCGCCAGAAGATTGGCGATCAGCCCGGTGATGAAGACGGTCTTGCCCGAACGCGCCAGCCCGGTGACGCCCAAGCGAAGGGTGGGCTCGAAGAACATCTCCGAAACCCCGGCCTGCACGCCTTCCAGCCCCCGCGCGATGCTGTCCGTGATGCCGAAAAGTGCCAATGACCGCCCTCTGTTGCGGGGCCAAGATAGGCATCGGTGGGCGGATTGGAAAGGTGCGAAGGTGGACAGCGGAAGGGCCTTGGGCTAAGCGGCGGATCATGCCGCGCTATGCATTCCAGATCGAATACCACGGTGGCCCGTTCTGCGGCTGGCAGCGCCAGGCGGGCGGGCAGGCCTCGGTGCAGCACGCGGTGGAGGCGGCGCTGGCGCGGCTGCAACCCGGAGAGCACCGGATTGCCGCGGCCGGGCGGACCGACGCGGGGGTGCATGCCACGGGCCAGGTGGCGCATGCCGATCTGGTGCGGGACTGGGACCCGTTCCGCCTGTCCGAGGCGCTGAACTGGCATCTGAAGCCCTTGCCGGTGGCGATCACCGCCTGCGCGGTGGTGGCCGATGACTTTCACGCCCGGTTTTCGGCGGTGGAGCGGCGCTATCTGTTCCGCATGGTCGCCCGCCGCGCCCCGGTGACGCATGACAAGGGGCTGGTCTGGCGGGTGTTGCACCGGCCCGATCTGGATGCGATGCGCCAGGCTGCGGCGCATCTGGTCGGGCGGCATGATTTCACCACCTTCCGGTCGACCTTCTGTCAGGCGATGAGCCCGGTGAAAACGCTGGACGAGATCGGCATCGAAGAAACCACCTATCCCGGCGGGCACGAGACCCGCTTTACCCTGCGCGCCCGCAGTTTCCTGCACAATCAGGTGCGCTCGATCGTCGGCACGCTGGAGCGGGTGGGGGCCGGCGCCTGGGCGCCGGAAGACGTCGCGCATGCCCTTGCCGCCCGCGACCGCACCGTCTGTGGTCCTGTCTCGCCGCCCGATGGGCTTTACCTGACGGGCGTCGGCTACCCAGCCGACCCTTTCGCAGGATGACTGCGGCGCAGGGGGGCTTTCCGCCCCCCTCGGCCTTCGGCCTCACCCCCCGAGAATATTTGGACCGAGATGAAGTTCAAACAGCTTCATCTTGGCCAAGATACTCCCGCCGGAGGCGAAGGCCAGCCAAGCAGAGCAGAACGGAGAGGAGATGGAGCGGGCGGCGGGAATCGAACCCGCGTCATCAGCTTGGAAGGCTGAGGTCTTACCATTACACAACGCCCGCGCAGGCCCTAGCTAGTCAAGCCGCCCCGCCACGTCAAGTCGTGGTGGCATGCAAGGCGTGGCTTACGGCGCGGGTTCATTGCGCCCAGAGCGCGTTGCGCCGGCCGGCATCGGGCGACGAGGTGAAGGCGCGGGCGGTGGCACGGGGCATGCCGGTCAGGGTCCGGTGGCGTAGTCGTCCAAGTGCGGCGCGCCAAGACCTGCCGATTGGTTCAGGCGATGTGCCCGACAAGCCGTGGGTCGAACAGGCACGGCCTTCCGTCAGCACCATCAGCTGCGTTCCGGTGCCGTAGGTGGCCTTGACCACCCCGAGCGCGCGGATGCCGTGGCCGTAAGGAGCGGCGAGGCTGTCGCCCATCATCGCGCGGATCGGCAGGCCTGCGGGCAGCGCGGCGGCCCCTGCGGCCGATTTGCCATCGTTTGCGGCCGGGGGCAGGGGGCTGCGGCAGGCACCCTAGCGG
>JBATAV010000666.1:0-2057 GCA_049662025.1 Paracoccaceae bacterium
GCGCAGGATGCCGTCGCGGATGACGCCGGTGGACACGGTGGCGCGGCTGATCACATCGGGCAGGCCGACCGGGTTTGCCGCGGCACCGGTTGCGGCCAGGTCAAAGCCTGCAAAGCCCGCGACATAGGCGGAAATATCGGCATCCGAGATGCCAAGCGTCAGCACCGGCTCGTCATGGCGCACCAGAAGCGCGCCGCCGATCGTTGCCTGCGGGGTGATGGCCACCAGCACATCCAGCGGGCGGCCGGAATAACCGATCGATCCGGCGATTTCCCAGGTGGAGCCGATATGGCCCACGACCTGGCCCCCTGCCAGCACTGTCCAGCCCGGCACGCCGTTATCCACCCGTTGCAATTGCACCGGGCCGGTCAGCGACAGAAGGGCGGCGGCCTCGGCAACGGTGGGGGGGCGCAGGTCGGGCGCGTCGGTCAAGAGCGGGCCGCCGGCCTGGGCAGGCAGCGCCGACAAGCACAGGACCAGGGCAAGACGCAGAAATCGGATCATGAAGCCACCTTTGGCAATCTGTCGCAGGGTGGCGTTGACCTAAGTCAAGGTGCGCGCTCACCGGATCGTGAAAGGGTCCCTGGAGCCTCACCAGCAGAACGGAGAAATTCCATGACCCCCAAAGCCAAACCCGCAAGGGCCATTCTTCTCGGCAGTGCCGCGTTGATGCTTGGGCTTCTTGCCGCACCTGTTTATGCGGAAGACAAGCCCAAGGATCACGCAGACGGCCCTGCCGCCGCCTATGAGCCGTCGATGACCACCCTGGCCGAAATCCAGGTCGAGATTCCGGGCCGGAGAGCGGACGATCCTGTGATGACGCAGGAAGAGTTCCAGGCGGCCACCAAGATTTATTTCGAGCGCTGCGCCGGCTGCCACGGCGTGCTGCGCAAGGGCGCCACGGGCAAGCCGCTGACGCCCGACCTGACCCGTGCCAACGGCTTTGACTACATCAAGAGCTTCATCACCTACGGCTCGCCGGCGGGGATGCCGAACTGGGGCACTTCGGGCGCGCTGACCGAAGAAGAAGTGGACATGATGGCCCGCTATGTCCTGCTGGACCCGCCGCAGCCCCCCGAATGGGGCATGCCGGAGATGATGGCCAGCTGGAAGGTGCTGATCAAGCCCGAGGACCGGCCGAAAGAGAAGATGAACGACATCGACATCGACAACCTGATGTCGGTGACCTTGCGGGATGCGGGCCAGATCGCGCTGATCGACGGCAACACCTATGAAATCCGCTCGGTGATCACCACCGGCTATGCGGTTCACATCAGCCGCATTTCTGCTTCGGGGCGCTATCTGTTCGTCATCGGCCGCGACGGTCTGGTGAACATGATCGACCTGTGGATGAAAGAACCGGAATCGGTAGCCTCGATCAAGATCGGCATCGAAGCCCGTTCGGTCGAGACCTCGAAGTTCGAGGGCTGGGAAGACAAGCTGGCGATTGCCGGCGCCTACTGGCCGCCGCAGTTCGTGATCATGGACGGCGAAACGCTGGAGCCGAAGAAGATCGTCTCGACCCGCGGCATGATCTATGACGAGCAGGTCTACCACCCGGAACCCCGCGTGGCCTCGATCCTGTCGTCGCATTACAAGCCCGAGTTCATCGTGAACGTGAAAGAGACGGGCAAGATCCTGTTCGTCGACTACACCGACCTGAAGAACCTGAAGATCACCGAAGTCGAGGCCGAACGGTTCTTGCATGACGGCGGCCTGGACAGCACCAAGCGGTATTTCCTGGTGGCGGCCAACGCCCGTGGCAAGATCGCGGTTGTCGACACCAAGGAAGACAAGCTGACCGCGCTGGTGGAAACCGGCGGGGCGACACCGCACCCGGGGCGTGGGGCGAACTTCACCCACCCGGTCTATGGGCCGGTCTGGGCGACCTCGCACCTGGGCGACGAATCGATCGCGCTGATCGGCACTGACCCCGAAGGCCACCCCGATCAGGCCTGGAAGGTTGTCGACAGCTTCTACGGTCTGGGCGGCGGCTCGCTGTTCATCAAGACCCACCCCAACAGCACGCATCTTTATGTGGATGCGCCGCTGAACCC
>JBATAV010000667.1:0-1605 GCA_049662025.1 Paracoccaceae bacterium
TTGCCGCCCCGGCCATCCATATAGTCGTTGCCGGTGCCGCCGTAGAAGACGTTGGTGAAGACATCGCCCGCCAGCCCCACCTGATCGAAGCCGATCAGCGTATCGTCGAAGGCCGAGCCGATGATGCCGTCGACGCCCTGCAACACATCGCCCTGGGCGTGCCCGCCGGTTGCCGTCCAGTTCGTCAGGTTGACGTTCACGCCCGCGTTCGAGGCGCTGTAGTCGATGTAGTCCAGCCCCTCGCCGCCATAAAGCGTATCCGCTCCGGCGCCGCCAGCCAGCGTATCGTCGCCCTGACCGCCATAAATCTGGTCGTTCCCCGCGCCGCCCCACAGGTAGTTGGCAGCCGCATCGCCGGTCAGCGTATCGGCATAGGCGCTGCCGATCACGTTCTCGATGCCCGACAGCGTGTCGCCCGCCGCATCGCCGCCGCTGCCTGCACCAGTGCCAAGGTTGACACTCACGCCCGCGCCGGAGGCCGAATAATCCGCCGTGTCGATGCCCGCGCCGCCCACCAGCGAATCCGACCCCGAGCCCCCCGCCAACATGTCGTCGCCGTCGCCGCCGATCAGCGTGTCGGCCCCGGCGCCGCCGAAAAGCTGGTCGTTGCCGGCCCCGCCGTCCAGGCTGTTGGCATTGCCGTCGCCGGTCAGCGTATCTGCCTGGCCCGAGCCGACCAGGTATTCGATCCCGGTCAGCGTATCGCCCTGGGCATCGCCACCGGTGCCGGTGCCGGTGGTCAGATTGACGTTCACGCCCGCCGCAGAGGTCGAATAATCCGCCGTGTCGGTGCCCGAGCCGCCATCCAGCAGATCGGCACCCGCGCCGCCGCGCAGGGTATCGGTGCCGCCGCCGCCATAAAGCGAATCCGAGCCAGCGCCGCCGTCCAGCAGGTTGGCCCCGGAACTTCCCGTCAGCACATCGTTCCAGGACGATCCGACCAGGTTCTCGATCGACACCAGCGTGTCGCCCTGCGCATCGCCGCCCGACCCGGTCCCGGCCGAAAGGCTGACGGTAACCGCCGCAGACGAAAGCGAATAATCCGCCGTATCGGTGCCGCTGCCGCCTTCCAACCGGTCCGCGCCCGCGCCGCCATCCAGCGTGTCGTCACCATTGCCGCCGTAAAGCGAATCGTTGCCGGTGCCGCCGTAAAGGATGTCGTTGCCGTCGTCGCCTTTCAGCGTATCGTTTCCGGCCAGGCCAGAGATCACGTCTGCCCCAGAGGTTCCAGTCAACGAGTTGTTGCCGGAAGTTCCGGTGATTGTCGCCACTGCCTGTGCCCGCCTCGCTCGTGGCAGGGTTCAAGCCCCGCCTGTTTTGCCCTTCCAGAATTGCGGTCAAATTGTGGCAAAATTTAGTCAACGCCGCTCAACCGCCCGGAATCGGGCAGGTTTTCGTGCCAAAAGTGATGTCGCGCCCTGCGGCGGCGGGCCAGCTTTCGCAGCGGCCAGGCTGCGGCTAGGCTGCGGGGATGGAGTATGACTATGTCATCGCGGGCGGCGGGTCCGCAGGATGCGTTCTGGCCGCAAGGCTGAGCGAGGACCCCGGCGTCTCGGTCTGTCTGGGCGAGGCGGGCGGCGAAGGGCGCGGCCTTCTGGTCCGCGC
>JBATAV010000668.1:0-2796 GCA_049662025.1 Paracoccaceae bacterium
GGCCAGCACGGCGCGGGCGGCATGACCAGGGGCAAGGTCGAAAACCGCCGTGACTTCGCCGCGCTCGGCCCCCTGGCGGACCAGATCCGCCCGGCCCCGCCAGCCCAGCACCATCCCCAGAGCATCCAGCAGGATCGACTTGCCCGCCCCGGTTTCGCCGGTCAATACATTCAGGCCCGGACCCAGCTCCAACACCAGCCGGTCGATGATCAGCACATCGCGGATTTCAAGCGAACGCAGCATCGACGACCCGTAGGATGGGCGATGCGCCCATCCCCCTTACAACCATTCGCCCCGCACCATCTGGCGATAGATCGTCGACAGCCAGCTGGTGCCCTTGGCCTCGGGTGCCAGGCCCTTGCCCTTCAGAAGGTTGAAGCTGTCCTGATAGAACGGCGAGGACTGGTAGTTGTAGCCGAGAATCGCCGCTGCCGTCTGCGCCTCGTCCGTAAAGCCCAGCGCCAGATAGCATTCCACCAGCCGGTGCAGCGCCTCGGCGGTGTGCGAGGTGGTCTGGAAATCCTGCACCACGGTGCGGAAACGGTTGATCGCGGCGGTATAGTTCTTGCGCTTCAGGTAATAGCGCCCGATTTCCATTTCCTTCGCGGCCAGATGGTCGAAGGCGAGGTCGAATTTCAGGATCGCCGACTGGGCATATTCGCTGTCGGGGTATTTCTCGATCACATCGCGCATGCCTTGCAGGGCCAGGAAGGTCAGGCCCTGATCGCGGCCGACATCGTCGATCTGGTCATAATAGCTCAGCGCCATCAGGTATTGCGCATAGGCCGCGTCTTCCTCGCCCGGATAGAGGTCGAGATAGCGCTGCGCGGCCATCCGCGCCTCTTCGTATTTCTTCGACTTGTGCAGGGTGAAGGCCTGCATGATCAGCGCGCGCTTGGAATATTCGGTATAGGGGTAAAGCCGCTCGACCTCTTGGAAATAGCGCAGCGCCTCATCGGGTTTGCGGCCCTGCTCCATCGCCAACTCGCCCTGGCGATAGATTTCCTCAGCGGTGTATTTTTCCAGCGACACATCCTTGGTGTCGCCGCCACCACAGGCCGCCAGCACAAATGCCGCCACAACCAAACCTGCCGCCATACGTGCAGCGCCTCGTCGGGTTTGCGACCCTGCTCCAGCGCCAGTTCGCCCTGGCGATAGATTTCCTCGGCGGTGTAGTTTTCCAGCGGCACTTCCTTGTTGCCACCGCCCGCGCAGGCCGAAAGCACCAACACCAGCGCAAAGGCCGGGGCCGCCGCCATCCGCCCAGCGCCCGATCGTCCGCCTGCCATTCTACGACTATCCAAACCTGTCTTCCTTGCCCGGTGGCCCGGAAACGGCCGCCCGCAGGCCCTGCGGCCCCGTCTTTGCACCTGTCCTAGCACAGAAATTTCGGCTGCGCAAAACGCCTTTGTCAGTAGGTACGGCGCTGTGATGGACTGGTATTTCCGACCCTGCTCAGGCCGCGCGGCGCAGCGACGGCAGGTCGCCGCGATGCACGCCGACGCCGGGCAGTTTTTCACCCACCCGGTCGCCGCAGGTGATCAGGCGAAACGCCTGCGGGTCGGCGAAAAGCGCGCGGAGAAGCTTGTTGGTCAAGGCATGCCCCGCCCGGATGCCGGTATAGCGGCCCAGCAGCGGCCCGCCGGCCAGCGCCAGATCCCCCAGCGCGTCCAGCATCTTGTGGCGCACCGGTTCATCGGCATGGCGCAACCCGCCGGGGCTGACGACGCGGTCGCCGTCGAACACCACCGCATTGTCCAGCGTGCCGCCCAAGGCCAGGCCCTTTTCGCGCATCGTGTCCACATCGGACTGGCGGCAGAAGGTGCGGCTGTCGGACAATTCGCGCACGAAGGCGCCGTTCGACATGTTCAGGTGGCGTTCCTGCACGCCGATGGCGGCTTCGGCAAAGTCGATGCGGAAGTCGATTTCCAGCATGTCCGAAGGCTCCAGCCGGGCCACGGCCTCGCCCTCGCGCACTTCGACGGTTTTCAGCACCCGGATGGCGCGCACATCGGCGCGCTGTGCGACAAAACCGCGCGACAGGAAGCCCGCGACGAAGGGTTCGGCGGAACCGTCAAGGATCGGCACTTCGGGGCCGTCGATCTCGATCAGGGCGTTGTGGATGGCGCTGCCTGCCAGTGCTGCCATCAGATGTTCGATGGTGGAGACCGAGACCCCGGCGGTGTTCTCGACCACGGTGCAAAGCCGAGAGGGGGTGACGGCCGACCAGATCGCCGCGATCATCGCATCGGCGTCGGTGATGTCGGTGCGGCGGAACCAGATGCCATAATCGGCCGAGGCCGGGCGCACGGTCATGCGCACGGTCCGACCGGTGTGAAGCCCCACCCCGGAAAAGCTGACTGCCGATTTCAACGTGTTCTGCACGTTATTCCAGACCTCTATCGCCTCGGATGTCGGGCGCCCTTGGGCAGCCCGATCGTTCGGACTTTAACTAGTAAACTGCGAGCGGCTACTCAACTCACCTTTTGCAACGGTTTGTGACAGGAAGTGCCACAATTCCAAGTGGTTGATTTCAAAAGAGAAAGGCCCGGTCTCCCGGGCCCTTGCTTCGTGTCATGCATCGCCCTGATCAGTTCGCCTGGCGGCGCAGGAAGGCGGGAATCTCGATCCGGTTGTCATCCCCCGAATGGTCGGGTTCTTCGTCGTACGAAGTTACCGGCGGCTGGGCGCGGCCCGGCGGCTGGGGAGCAGCGCGGTCGGCGGCGGCTTCCAGATGGCCGGCCATGCGGTTGATCAGCGAGCCGATGCCGAAGCGCGGCTTGGCCCCCGCCGAGG
>JBATAV010000669.1:0-5866 GCA_049662025.1 Paracoccaceae bacterium
TCTTGAGTAGGAGCGGGTTGAACTCCAGCCCCTCCTCGGCCTCGCCCTTGCCGGCCGATTCCGGCTCTTCGAAGTTGACGAAGATCGACAGCTGATCCTGCAGGATGCGCGCGGCATAGGCCACGGCGTCATCCGGCGTCAGGCTGCCGTCGGTTTCCACCTTCATCGTCAGCTTGTCATAGTCCAGCACCTGGCCCTCACGGGTGGGCTGCACTTCGTAGCTGACCTTCTTGACCGGCGAATAGATCGCGTCGATCGGGATCAGGCCGATCGGGGCATCTTCCGGGCGGTTCTTGTCTGCCGAGACATAGCCCTTGCCCGTTGAGACCGTCAGTTCCATGAACACGTCGGCACCGTCGTCCAGATGGCAGATCACATGGTCCTTGTTCAGAACCTCGATCCCGCTGGATTCCGAGATCTCGCCCGCCGTCACCACGCCCGGCCCCTTGGCCGAGATCGACAGGCGCTTCGGCCCCTCGACGTCCATCTTGATGCTGACGCCCTTGAGGTTCAGCACGATGTCGGTGACATCTTCACGCACCCCGGCCACGGAGGAAAACTCGTGCAGCACGTTGTCGATCTGCACCGAGGTGATGGCCGCGCCCTGCAGCGACGACATCAGCACCCGGCGCAGCGCGTTGCCCAGCGTCAGGCCAAAGCCACGCTCCAGCGGTTCGGCGATGACGGTTGCCACGCGCGCGGCGTCGGCCCCCGGCTTCACGACCAGCTGCGTCGGCTTGATGAGTTCCTGCCAGTTCTTGTGGATCATGCTCTAGCCTCCATACTTGCCGCCGATTCCATGGTCCGTTGAAACGGGGCGCCCGAGGGTCTTTCAAAAACGAAGACCGGGCCACGCGGAAACGCGCAGCCCGGCGGTATTTCCGGCGCGTCAGACGCGGCGGCGCTTCGGCGGACGGCAGCCGTTATGCGCCAAGGGCGTCACGTCGCGGATCGAGGTGATGTTGAAGCCCACGGCAGCCAGCGCGCGCAGCGCCGATTCACGGCCCGAACCGGGGCCTTGCACTTCGACTTCCAGCGTTTTCACGCCATGTTCCTGCGCCTTCTTGCCAGCGTCTTCGGCGGCCATCTGGGCGGCATAGGGCGTGGATTTCCGCGACCCCTTGAAGCCCATGGTGCCCGAGGACGACCAGGCAATCGCGTTGCCCTGCACGTCGGAGATCAGGATCTTGGTGTTGTTGAACGAAGAGTTCACATGCGCCACACCCGAGGCGATGTTCTTGCGTTCCTTGCGCTTGGTGCGCGCGGCGGCTTTCGGATCACGTGCCATATCTTTGCGCTCCCCTTACTTCTTCTTGCCGGCGATGGCTTTTGCGGGGCCCTTGCGGGTACGAGCGTTGGTATGCGTGCGCTGACCGCGGACCGGCAGGCCCTTGCGGTGACGCAGGCCGCGGTAGCAGCCCAGATCCATCAGACGCTTGATGTTCATGCTGACTTCGCGGCGCAGGTCGCCTTCAACGGTGAAGTTGGCGTCGATGTATTCGCGGATCGACAGCACTTCGGCGTCGGTCAGCTGGTTCACCCGGCGCGCGACGTCGATCTTGAGCGACTCGCAGATCTGGCCGGCCGCTTGCGGGCCGATGCCATGGATATACTGCAGAGAGATAGGGACCCGCTTTTGGGTCGGAATGTTTACGCCAGCAATACGTGCCACGCGCGTTTCCTTTTCGTTGCGGCTCCGTCGTACCAGAGCCTTTTTTCACAACTGCCCGGAGCCCTGCGGCCCCGAACGACGATCTTCCCGCGAATGGGAAACCACGGCAGGAAGCGATTCCACACCGGGACGCCGTGCCATATGGGGTTTTCCGCCACCCGTCAAGGGCGCGGGGTCCGATATTCACGGCTTGTCAAGAACTTTCGCGATGGCCGCCGCAACAGCGTCCATTTCCGCCAACCCGTCCACCGAGTTGAGGTTTCCCTTGGCATAATAATAGCCGATCAGGGGCGAGGTCTTCTTGTAGTATTCCATCAGCCGGGTCTTCAACGCCTCTTCGGTGTCGTCGGCGCGGCGTGTCATGTCATGGCTTCCGCAGGTATCGCAGGTGCCGGCCACCTTGGTGGGCCTGGTCTGGTCGTGATAGACCGCGCCACAACGGCCGCAGGTGTAGCGCCCGGTGATCCGCGCGACCAGCGCTGCGTCATCGACCTGCATCTCGATCACGGAATGCAGGGCCTGGCCCATGCCGGCCATCAGATCGCCCAGCGCATCGGCCTGTGCCAGCGTGCGCGGAAAGCCATCGAATATGAATCCGCCAAACGCCGCCGGGCGGGGCTGCTCCAGCTTTTCCGCTATCAGCCCGATGACGATTTCATCGGTGACCAACTCTCCGCGGTCCATGATCGCGGCGACCCGCTTGCCCATTTCGGTGCCCGAGGTCTTGGCATCGCGCAGCATGTCGCCGGTCGACAGTTGCGCCATGCCGCGTGCCTGTTCCAGCCGCTTGGCCTGGGTTCCCTTTCCTGCGCCGGGCGGTCCCAGCAGAATGATATGCTTCGCCATCCGTCAGCGCCGCGAGGGGGGCTTGGCGGCGGCCTTGGTGCCGCTCTTGCGCTTGCCGCGCAGCTGGCTTTTCTCGATCAGCGCCTCGTATTGATGCGCCAGAAGGTGCGACTGGATCTGGTTGATGGTGTCCATGGTGACCGAAACCACGATCAAGACCGAGGTGCCGCCGAAGTAGAACGGCACGCCGACCTTCGCGATCAGGATCTCGGGCAGCAGGCAAACCGCCGCCAGATAGGCCGACCCAAGAACCAGCACGCGATTCAGCACATATTCCAGATATTCCTCGGTCTTCTTGCCGGGGCGAATGCCGGGGATGAAACCGTTCTGGCTTTTCAGGTTGTCGGCCACGTCGTCGACCTTGAAGGCCACGTTCGAGGTGTAGAAGTAGCTGAAGAACACGATCAGCGCCATCAACGCCACCAGGTGCAGCGGCTGGCCATAGCCCAGATAAGCCGAGATGATCGAAAGAACCGGGTTGGTCGCACCGCCAGAGAAGGTTCCGATCGTGGTCGGCAACAGCAAGAGCGACGAGGCGAAGATCGCCGGGATCACGCCCGCCGGGTTGACCTTGATCGGCAGGTGCGACGAGCCGCCGTCATAGACCTTCATCCCCACCTGACGGCGCGGATACTGGATGTGGATCTTGCGCAGCGCGCGCTCCATGAAGACGACAAAGGTGATGACTGCGACAATCATCACCAGGATCAGCAGGATCACCGGCGTTGACAGCGCGCCTGAGCGGCCCTGGGCCAGGAACTGCGCCAATGCGGCGGGTATGCCCGCCACGATGCCGACAAAGATGATCAGCGAGATGCCGTTGCCGATGCCGCGGCTGGTGATCTGCTCGCCGATCCACATCAGGAACATGGTGCCGCCGACCAGCGTGATGACGCAGGAGGCGATGAAGAACACCCCCGGCTCATGCGCCAGATTGCCGGCCTGGATCGACATCGAGATGCCGTAGGCCTGAAAGACCGCCAGCGCCACGGTGCCGTAGCGGGTGTACTGGTTCAGCTTCTTGCGGCCCTGCTCACCTTCTTTGCGCAGGCCCTGCCAGGGGCCGTACATGGTGGCGACCAGCTGAATGATGATCGAGGCGCTGATATAGGGCATGATGCCAAGCGCGAAGATGCCCATCCGGCCGATCGCGCCGCCAGTGAACAGGTTCAGCATGCCGCCAAGCCCCTGCCCCGCCTTCTGCATGAATTCGCGCAAGGCATTGCCGTCGATACCCGGCACCGGGATATAGGTGCCCAGCCGGTAGACGATCAGCAGGCCGAGGGTGAAGAGGATGCGTTGGCGAAGATCGGTCGCCTTGCCAAGCGCACCCCAGCTGAGGTTCGCGGCCATCTGTTCTGCGGCGGATGCCATGCTTGACCCTTTTGATGGACAAAGCCGCCGGAACCGTTTTCCCGGTCCGGCGGCGCTGGAAAACTGTTGGTGATGTAAGCGACGATTGCGCCGCTCACAACCTCTTATTCAGCGGCGGACGCAACCGTGATGGACCCACCGGCCTTCTTGATGGCCTCGACGGCCGAAGCGGAAGCGCCGGTGACCTTCAGGTTCACCTTCGAGGTGATTTCGCCCTTGGCAAGAATGCGGATGCCGTCCCGCTTGGTGGCGGTCAGACCGGCCGCGACCAGCGCGTCTTCAGTGATCTCTTCCTTGGCATTCAACTTGCCCGCTGCGATGAATTTTTCGATCAGGCCCAGGTTGACGACGCTGTAGTGCAGCTTGTTCGGCTTGGTGAAGCCACGCTTCGGCAGGCGACGATAAAGCGGCATCTGGCCGCCTTCGTAGCCACCCAGCGCCACGCCCGAGCGGGACTTCTGACCCTTGATGCCGCGGCCGGCGGTCTTGCCCTTGCCCGAGCCGGGGCCCCGCGCCACGCGCTTTTTCTTGCGGGCGGCGCCTTCGTTGTCAGCGAGTTCATTCAGTTTCATGTCGCATTCTCCAATGCCGGAATACCCATACCTGCGACGGATGCGGGCAACGCGGCGTTTCTTGATTGATTCTCGTGACCCGTTGGCCACCGGGGGCGTATAGAGGCCCGCCCCGGATCAATCAAGGGCAACGTAGGGTGGGCATTGCGGCCCACCCTGCTGGCTGGATCAGGCGCCTGCGGGCCAGTGGAACGAAGGCTGCAGGCCTTCGAACACCGGGCGGCCGTCGGATGGCTTGGCATAGCCTTTCGATTCGTCCCAGAACGCGTGGTAAGTCGCCTTGGGAAAGGCCGCATCGTCATAGCCCATGACATTCGGCACCGCGACGCGGATGCGCTTTTGCTTGTCATCCAGCATCAAGACCGCCCCGCAATCGGTGCAAAGGCAAATCTCCAGCGGGCCGTTGGGGTTGTCCTTGTTGAAAGGTACCCGCTTCATCTTTTCGGGGTGGTCCGCCTTCAGGTCGCCATGGTTGAAGAAAGCCACATGGGTGCTGTGCTGGCCGGTGACGGCCTTGCAGACGTTGCAGTGGCATTCATGGTTGTCGATGGGTTCTGCGGCGGCAGTCACATGGACATGCGCGCAGCCCCCCGCATATTTCGCGGCCATCTCTGATCCTCCCAATCGACCTTCCGGCCCCCACCGGGCGGGATGAGTCGGGGAAAAGACTAGCACCAAAGCGGCGGAACGCGAAATCTGGCGGTCCTATCCGTTCAGGCCGGATAACTGCCCGAAGCGTCGTGCTTTTCCTGCCCCGCCAGCGCCGGGGTAAAGACGCAGATGATGCGCAGGTCGGTGTCGGCGCGCAAAAGATGCGGCTCGTGCCGGTCCAGCACATAGACGGTGCCGGGACCAAGCGGGTATTCCTGACCGTTGGCCACGTTGGTCACGGCGCCGTGGCCTTCGATGACATAGTTGGTCTCGACGTGGTTTTTGTATTCCAGATGCTGCGCGCTGCCCGCCTTGCAGATCGTGTCATGCAGGGAATAGCCAAGGTTGTCGGCGGCGAGGAGGATGCGGCGGCTTTCAAAGCTGTCGCCTGTGACATGGGCGGGGGTTTCGAGGATGGAGGCGAGGGTGCGGACGATCATGGGGCGGGCCTTTGCGGGTTGGGGGTTGCAGGAGCAGATGCGCAAGTCGCACGAAAATATTCTTGCTTGTTGAGCAAGACCTTGTCCTAGCGTGTGCATGAGGCACAAGAGGTTCAGGCGGTAATTTGAGAGTTAGAAAAATGAGTAAAAGAATCATGGGATTGTTGATAGCGAGCTGGATGGCCTCTTCGGCTCCAGCGTGGGCGGATGTTTGTGAGTATCGACTGAGTTCACTTCTTGGAACAGAAGCATCTGCAGCGGCGTTGACCGTAAGCATCCGCGCAGGGCCGTGGTCAGGCCGCCTTGACTTT
>JBATAV010000670.1:0-4500 GCA_049662025.1 Paracoccaceae bacterium
GGGAAAGCGAAGGCCCAGGCCCCGACAGCAGCCCGACAACAGACCTACAACGCGGCCGGCTGGCCAGCGTGTTCGACCAACCGCAAGAACAACTCCCCGCCACGCTGACTGTTTCAGCGGCCGGTCAAACAAGGATTTTGGCAAATTTCTCACTTGAGAAATCTCTCTGTTCCACCCCTCACGGCCGAACAGGGACCGGGTCGGCGTTGCAGAAGATCACGAAATGGCCGACATTTTCGGCTGCGCGAAAGCCAAGTTCGCGCATCAGGGACATGAGGGTCTCGCACCCCACGATCCGTTCGATATCCGCGACCTTGCGGCGAATAGTCCCGCCGTCAGTCACAGCGCGCGTATCGAACTCTCGCCGCAGCCACTCTTGCGGCGAAATCGACAGATGGGCATTGATCATGCACCTGCACTTCCCGAAGTGTCCTGCAATCGGAGCCAACGCGCAGTCAGTCCTCGCGCCTGTGTCCCTCATGATCCCGGGCTGTTTTTTCTGCCTGGGCCTTCCCCAACGCACGCTCGGACTTGGTGCGCCCGAACTTCACTGCATTCGCGTCGCCGGTCGCTCGCGCCGCCTTGCGGGCCGCCTGTTTCTTGGCGCTGCGCAGGTTGACGACCTCGCCCATCAGCCCTTGGGCCCGATCATGTCTTC
Organism: Paracoccaceae bacterium; assembly: GCA_049662025.1. Lineage (GTDB taxonomy): Bacteria > Pseudomonadota > Alphaproteobacteria > Rhodobacterales > Rhodobacteraceae > Pseudogemmobacter. The sequence goes on from JBATAV010000670.1 coordinate 659, forward strand.
CGGCCGCACCACGCGGTCGAAGGTCTCGCCATCGACCAGCCCCAGCGCAATCGCCTCTTGCCGCAGGGTGGTGCCGTTCTTGTGCGCGGTCTTGGCCACCTTGGTCGCATTGTCATAGCCGATGGTCGGTGCCAACGCCGTTACCAGCATCAGGCTTTCCTTCATCAGCTTGTCGATGCGCTCCACATTCGCCTTGGTGCCCACCACCATGTTGTCGGTGAAAGACCCCGCCGCATCGCCCAGAAGCTGCATGGATTGCAGGACGTTGTAGCTCATCATCGGGTTGTAGACGTTCAGCTCGAAGTGCCCCTGCGACCCGGCAAAGCCCACCGCCGCGTCATTGCCCATCACATGGGCGCAGACCATGGTCAGCGCCTCGGCCTGGGTAGGGTTGACCTTGCCCGGCATGATCGACGATCCCGGCTCGTTCTCCGGCAGGATCAGCTCGCCCAAGCCGGACCGAGGGCCGGACCCAAGAAGCCGCAAGTCGTTGGCGATCTTGAACAACCCCGCCGCCACCGTCTTCAAGGCACCCGAAAACATCACCATCGCGTCATGCGCGGCCAGTGCCTCGAACTTGTTCGGCGCGGTCACGAACGGCAATCCGGTGATCGAAGCGATTGCCGCCGCCACCCGCACGTCCCAACCCACACGCGTGTTCAGCCCGGTGCCCACCGCCGTTCCGCCCTGCGCCAATTCGTAGATGTCGGGCAGGCAGGCCCTGACCCGCGCAATCCCCTTGTCGACCTGAGTGGCATAGCCGGAAAACTCCTGCCCCAGCGTCAGGGGGGTCGCGTCCTGGGTATGCGTCCGGCCGATCTTGATGATGTCCTTGAACTCTTCGACCTTCACCCACAACGCCGCCGACAGCTTCTCCAAGCCCGGCAGCAGCACGTCGCGGGCATGCATGCCGATGGCGACATGCATGGCGGTGGGGAAAGTGTCGTTCGACGACTGGCCCATGTTCACATGGTCGTTCGGATGCACCGGTTTCTTCGACCCCATCACACCGCCCAGAATCTCGATGGCGCGATTGCTGATCACCTCATTGGCGTTCATGTTCGATTGCGTGCCCGACCCGGTTTGCCAGACCACCAGCGGAAAGTTGTCGTCAAAGCGGCCATCGATCACCTCTTGCGCGGCGACGGCGATAGCGTTGCCCAGCTCCGGCTCCATATCGCCCTGATCGATGTTCACCTCGGCGCAGGCTTTCTTGATCACCCCGAGCGCGCGGATGATCGGCACCGGCTGGCGTTCCCAGCCGATCGGAAAGTTGATGATCGACCGCTGGGTCTGCGCGCCCCAGTACTTGTCGGCGGGAACCTCCAACGGGCCAAAGCTGTCAGTCTCGGTGCGGGTCTCGGTCATGGTCGCCTCCTGCAAACGCTTGGCGACCGTCTAGCGCCCGAGGCGCGGGAAATCAATTGGCATACCGTCGCATACCGTCGGCCGGATCAGGCGCGGCGGATCAGGCGCGGCGGAACCGGTAGACGCGGGCGGGGGGCAGGTTGGCCCAGATCTTGTGGCCCTTGTTCACTGTCAGCCCCAGGGCCGCAATGGTTTCGGGCGGCAAGGGCGGGCGCGAGCCATAGGTGAACTGCACATAGCGTCCCCGCGGGGCAAGAACGTCGAAGGCCGCGCCGACAATGGCTTGACGCAAGGCCTCGGGCATCGACAAGAGCGGCAGGCCGGAAATCACCGCATGAACGCCCGGTTCCACCTGTTCCGCCGCCGTCTCGGCCCCGGCCTGATGAACCGTCACGCCGGGAAAGCGCGACCGCAGGAAGGGTACGAATTCCTCGTCCAACTCGAACAGGGTCAGGTTTTCCGGCGGCACGCCGCGCGCAAGGATGGCTTCGGTAAAGCGCCCGGTGCCGGGGCCGAACTCCACGATCCGGCCGGTTTTCGGGCCAAGTCCCAGGGTCATCGCGCGGGCCAGCGTGCGCGACGAGGGCGCGATGGCAGAGATCTGCCTTGGGTTCTGCAAGAGCCTGCGGCGGAAAAGGGCGAGGTCGCTGACCACAGCCTTACTGCTTGCGAAAGCGGTCAAGGCGAACGATTTCCGCATCATGCGGCGGCGGATCGTCATCGCCGTCGTCTTCGCCCTCGGCTTCGTCGTCGACCTCCTCGTCCTCGTGGGTCTCGAACCGCAGGCCGAACTCGACCGAGGGGTCGACAAAGGTGCGCACGGCGTCGAACGGGATGACCATCGGCTCGGGCTGGTTGCCGAAGTTCAGCGTGATGGAAAAGCCGTCGTCGGTGACTTCAAGGTTCTCGAACCAGTGCTGGATCACCACGGTCATTTCCGCCGGATAGCGCTGTTTCAGCCAGTCGGCGATGGCCACATCGGGGTGCGTCGTGTCGAAGGTAATGAAGAAGTGATGCGCGCCGGGCAGGCCGTGTTGGGCCACATCCTGCAGCACATTCTGGATCAGACCGCGCATCGCCCGGTGCATCAGGTTGCCATAGTCGATGCTGCGCGTCATTCGCCGTCCTTTTCCGGTTGCGGCCAGCATAGGGGATTCGTCGGGCAAGGGAAGGGGCGGCGCGGCGGAAGTTGACCCTTGGTCAGGTCAGCGACGCCACTGCCGAAAGGCCTGCCGACATCATCAGCACCGGCAGAAGCGGCCAGTGCCGCCACAGCAGAAGCGTCGCGGCAAGCGCGGCAAGTGCAGCCGGTATCAGGCGCAGGCTGACGGGGTCTGGCAGGCTCAGGTGCAGCGGGCCGAGGCGCAGGTCGGGGACATGGGCAAAAAGCACATGCAAGGCGAACCACAGCGACAGATTGGCGATCACCCCCACCACCGCGGCGGTTATCGCGGCCAGTGCCGACGACAGCCGCGGCATATGGATCAGCCGGTCGATGAACGGGGCAAAGGTGAAGATGAACAGAAAGCAGGGGACGAAGGTCATCCACAGGGTCACTGCGGCCGCCGCAAGACCCAGGGCCCAGCCGCCTGCCGCATGGCCCGCCATGAAGCCGACGAACTCGGTCACCAGGATCAGCGGTCCCGGTGTGGTCTCGGCAAGCCCCAGACCATCCATCATCTGGCTCAGGCTTAGCCATCCCTTGGCTTCAACCACCTCCTGCGCCATCCAGGTCAGCACGGCATAGGCGCCGCCAAAGGTCAGGACTGCCAGCTTCGAGAAGAACAGCCCGATCTCGGCCAGTCTGGCCGGGGCAACGGCCATCAGCGCCGCCAGCGGCAGCAACCACAGCGCCAGCCATGTCGCGGCGGCCTTCAGCGACCTTACAAGGGCAGCAGGCGGTGCGGCGGCGGGGGGCGATGCTGCGCGCGGGCTGCGCAGAAAGCCCCAAAGCCCGGCGGCAAGGATGATCACCGGAAAGGGCAGGTGCAGCACGAAAAGTCCGGCAAAAGCGGCGGCTGCAATCCCCAGCGCCGCGTGCGATTTCAGCGCCCGGCGCGAGACCCTTATCAGGGCTTCGATCACGATGGCGATAACGGCGGCCTGCACTCCGGTGAACAGGGCGGCGACCAGAGGCACGGTGCCGAAGGCCGCGTAGACCAGGCTGAGGCCGAGCACCACAAGTGCTCCGGGCAACACGAACAGCCCCCCGGCAATCAGCCCGCCGCGCGTGCCATGCAGCCGCCAGCCGATCCAGGTCGCCAGCTGCATTGCCTCGGGGCCGGGCAGCAGCATGCAGAACGACAGCGCGCGCAGATAGTCGACCTCGTCCACCCAGCGCTTTTCGTCCAGCACCACCCGGTGCATCAGCGCGATCTGCGCCGCCGGGCCACCGAAGGACAGACAGCCGATGCGGGCGAAGGTACGGGTCAGTTCGGTGACCGAGGGCGCGGTCACGGCCGTTGCCGCGCGGG
>JBATAV010000671.1:0-4292 GCA_049662025.1 Paracoccaceae bacterium
CCGCCAGGCGACGGGCTGCCAGAGGCTGCCCCGACTGACCAGGCCACGGCCGCTCTTTCGCCACCCGCCGCCCGGTGCAGCGCTAACAGCGACAAGATGGCCGACCAGCGTTCAACATTCGGTGACCTATGCGGTTGCGGGGTATCAAAGGCTCTGCTAATGACGCCCCGAAATCGTGATACGACGGGCTTTCGCAGCCCATGGCCGGGTGCCGTGGACAGGCAAGGTAAAGCCCGCGAATTGGGAAGGGACGACGTGGCCGAACCAGTTTCTGTTTCCGTGGGCATTGCCGCGCGCTACGCAAGCGCCGTTTTCGATCTGGCCAAGGACGACGGCGCGCTGAAGGCGCTGGAAGCCGACGCTGACGCCCTGCGCGCCGCCCTGGCCGTCAGCCCCGATCTGGCCGCCATGATCGGCTCTCCGGTCATCAGCCGGGCCGAACAGGCCGCCGCCATTGCCGCCATTGCCGCCAAGATGAAACTCGGCACGCTGACCGCCAACACCCTGGCCCTGATGGCCGACAAGCGCCGCCTCTTCGTGCTGCCGCAATTCCTGACCCAGCTGGCCGACCGCATCGCCGAAGAAAAGGGCGAGATGACGGCCGAAGTCACCTCCGCCACAGCACTTTCCGCCGCCCAGTCGAAGAAACTGGCCGAGACGTTGAAGGCCAAGGTCGGCAAGACCGTCAAACTGAACACCACCGTCGATGAAAGCCTCATCGGCGGTCTTATCGTCAAGCTCGGCTCGACCATGATCGACACCTCGGTCAAGGCCAAGCTCGCGGCGCTCCAGAATGCAATGAAAGAGGTTGGGTGATGGGAATTCAGGCTGCTGAGATCTCTGCGATCCTGAAAGATCAGATCAAGAACTTCGGCAAGGACGCCGAAGTGGCCGAAGTGGGCCGGGTGCTGTCGGTTGGCGACGGCATCGCGCGCGTGCACGGGCTGGACAAGGTCCAGGCCGGCGAGATGGTCGAATTCCCCGGCGGCATCCGCGGCATGGCGCTGAACCTCGAAGTTGACAACGTCGGCATCGTGATCTTCGGCTCCGACCAGGACATCAAGGAAGGCGATGTCGTCAAGCGCACCAAGTCCATCGTGGACGTGCCCGCCGGCGACGCCCTGCTGGGCCGCGTGGTCGATGGCCTTGGCAACCCGATTGACGGCAAGGGCCCGATCAAGACGAAGGAACGCCGCGTCGCCGACGTCAAGGCCCCCGGCATCATCCCGCGCCAATCGGTGCACGAGCCGATGGCAACCGGCCTCAAGGCCGTCGACGCGATGATCCCGATCGGTCGTGGCCAGCGCGAACTGATCATCGGCGACCGCCAGACCGGCAAGACCGCCGTGGCCTTGGACACCATCCTGAACCAGAAGTCCTATAACGAGGCCGCTGGCGACGACGAATCCAAGAAGCTCTACTGCATCTATGTCGCCATCGGGCAAAAGCGTTCGACCGTGGCGCAGCTGGTCAAGAAGCTGGAAGAGACCGGCGCGATGGCCTACACCATCGTCGTTGCCGCCACCGCCTCGGACCCCGCGCCGATGCAGTTCCTGGCGCCCTATTCGGCAACCGCCATGGCAGAGTTCTTCCGCGACAACGGTCGCCATGCGCTGATCATCTATGATGACCTTTCCAAGCAGGCCGTGGCCTATCGCCAGATGTCGCTTCTCTTGCGCCGCCCGCCGGGCCGCGAAGCCTATCCGGGCGACGTGTTCTACCTGCACTCGCGCCTGCTGGAGCGTTCGGCCAAGCTGAACGGCGACTTCGGCTCGGGTTCCCTGACCGCACTGCCGATCATCGAAACCCAGGGCGGCGACGTCTCGGCCTTCATCCCGACCAACGTGATCTCGATCACCGATGGCCAGATCTTCCTGGAAACCGAGCTGTTCTATCAAGGCATCCGCCCGGCCGTGAACACCGGTCTGTCGGTGTCGCGCGTCGGCTCGTCTGCCCAGACCAACGCGATGAAATCGGTGGCCGGCAAGGTCAAGCTGGAGCTGGCGCAGTACCGCGAAATGGCGGCCTTCGCGCAGTTCGGGTCCGACCTTGACGCCTCGACCCAGCAATTGCTGAACCGCGGCGCGCGCCTGACCGAATTGATGAAGCAGCCGCAGTATTCGCCGCTGTCGAACGCCGAAATCGTCTGCGCAATCTTTGCCGGCACCAACGGCTACCTCGACAAGGTGGCGGTGAAGGACGTGGGCCGGTTTGAATCGGGCCTGCTGCATCACCTGCGCAACAAGGGCAAGGCGCTTCTGGCCGACATCACCAAGAACGACCGCAAGGTTGCGGGCGATCTGGAAAAGGCCATCCGTGCCGAACTGGATGCTTTCGCCAAAGATTTTGCCTGATCGCCCTTGAAGGAGAAGGCAGATGCCCAGCCTTAAGGCCCTGAAAAACCGGATCGGAAGCGTCAAGAACACGCGGAAGATCACCAAGGCCATGCAGATGGTCGCCGCCGCCAAACTGCGCCGCGCGCAAGAAGCGGCCGTGGCCGGCCGGCCCTATGCCGAGCGGATGAATGCCGTGATGGCCTCGCTGGCTGCCGGCGTAAGCGCTGGCGAAAGCGCACCGAAGTTGCTGGCCGGAAACGGCCGCGATCAGGTGCATCTGCTGGTTGTCATGACCGCCGAGCGGGGCCTTTGCGGCGGCTTCAACTCGTCGATCGCCAAGCTGGCCCGCGCCCGCGCGGTTGAACTCTCGGCGCAAGGCAAGACGGTCAAGATGCTGACCGTCGGCAAGAAGGGCCGCGAGCAGCTGAAGCGCGACTGGTCGCAGACCTTCACCAGCCATGTCGACCTGAGCGAGGTCAAGCGCGTCGGCTATGCCAATGCCCAGGGCATCGCCCGCGAAGTCCTGGCGGCATTCGAGGCCGGCGAAGCGGATGTGGTGACGATCTTCTACAACCGCTTCCAGTCGGTCATCGCCCAGATCCCGACGATGCAGCAGATCATCCCGGCCAAGTTCGAAGGCGGCAGCGCGGAAGCGCTCTATGACTACGAACCCTCGGAAGAGGCGATCCTGGCCGACCTTTTGCCGCGTTCTGTTGCCACGCAAATCTTCACCGCTCTTTTGGAAAACGGCGCTTCCGAGCAGGGCGCGCGGATGTCCGCCATGGACAACGCGACCCGCAACGCCGGCGACATGATCAACAAGCTGACGATCCAGTACAACCGGAGCCGTCAGGCCGCGATCACCAACGAGCTTATCGAAATCATTTCGGGCGCCGAGGCGCTCTGACGAAACCGGAGTAGAGACAAATGGCAAAAGCACCGAAGGCAGCTGCCGCGACCGGTAAGGTGACCCAGGTCATCGGCGCCGTTGTGGACGTGCAGTTCGACGGCGATCTTCCCGCGATCCTGAACGCGCTGGAAACCGAAAACAACGGCAAGCGGCTGGTTCTCGAAGTGGCCCAGCACCTTGGCGAAAACACCGTGCGCACCGTGGCGATGGACGCGACCGAAGGTCTGGTCCGCGGCGCCGCCGTGCGCGACCTGGGCGCGCCCATTCAGGTGCCCGTCGGCCCCGCAACCCTTGGCCGCATCCTGAACGTGATCGGCGAGCCGGTCGACGAACGCGGACCCGTCAACGCAACCGAAACCCGCTCGATCCACCAAAAAGCCCCGTCCTTCGCCGAGCAGGCGACCGAAAGCCAGATCCTGGTGACCGGCATCAAGGTCATCGACCTCTTGGCCCCCTACACCAAAGGCGGCAAGATCGGCCTCTTCGGCGGCGCCGGCGTCGGCAAGACCGTTCTGATCATGGAACTGATCAACAACATCGCCAAGGTGCACTCCGGCGTGTCGGTGTTCGCCGGCGTGGGAGAGCGGACCCGCGAAGGCAACGACCTTTACCACGAGATGATCGAATCCGGCGTCATCGACCTGGAAGACCTGTCCAAGTCGAAAATCGCCCTGGTCTACGGCCAGATGAACGAACCTCCGGGCGCGCGGATGCGCGTTGCGCTGTCGGGCCTGACGCTGGCCGAACAGTTCCGCGACGAAACTGGCACCGACGTCTTGTTCTTTGTCGACAACATCTTCCGCTTTACCCAGGCCGGTTCCGAAGTGTCCGCCCTTCTGGGCCGTATCCCGTCGGCCGTGGGCTATCAGCCGACGCTGGCGACCGACATGGGCGCCATGCAGGAACGCATCACCTCGATCAAGAACGGCTCGATCACGAGCGTGCAGGCCGTCTACGTTCCGGCCGATGACCTGACCGACCCCGCACCCGCCACCTCCTTTGCGCACCTTGACGCGACGACCGTGCTGGATCGTTCGATCTCGGAA
>JBATAV010000672.1:0-13881 GCA_049662025.1 Paracoccaceae bacterium
ATGTCGAAAACCTGGCCTGGGCCGCCGCGCAGGCGCCCGAGCAGCGGATTTGCCTGGAGCCGCTGAACCCCGACGACATGCCGGGCTATTTCCTCAACGATTACGACCAGGCCGGGCGAATTCTGGACGACCTGGCCAATGACCGGATCGGCTTGCAGTTCGACCTCTGGCACGCCGCCCGCCTGCATGGCGACGCGGCGGCGGTGTGGGAGGCGCATCGCGGCCACATCAACCATGTGCAGATCGCCGGCTTTCCCGCCCGGCACGAACCCGGTGGCGGCGGCTTTTCGCTGCCCGCGCTGTGCGACGCCGTGGATCAGCTGGCCGATGTCTGGATCGCGGCCGAATACCGTCCCGCAAAGGGCACCGCGCAGGGTCTGGGCTGGCTGGCCGCACTGAAATCCCGCGGCGCGTTGATCGGCGGGCAAGCCGGGTAAAGCGGAGCGGGCTTGCCCCCCATCGAGGGGGGACGCGCCCGCGTTGTCACGGATTGTGGCACCGATAGCGCGCCGATCCGGCCCCGATTCGGGACACAAAGGTTAACGACCCGGCCACCAATCCGGACCGCTTTTCCTGCCAGATGTTTTCCAGACGCAATGCAGACCGCTTTTTCAAGGCTATTTCAGCCAGTTAAGCCACAGATCTCCGCCCCGCCCTTGCCCGCACCTTCCGCATCCGTAATATGCCCCCGCAGGCCAAGCCCAAGGACGCAAGCAAATGCCCATCGACGCCCCCGAAACCGAACTCGTCACCACCTGGAAAGTGGCCTGTGATGGCGGCGAGGGCGCGCTTGGCCATCCCCGCGTCTGGCTGACCATCCCGCGCGACACCGGCTTTGTCGAATGCGGCTACTGCGACAAGCGCTATGAGATCGACCGCGACCACGCCCACGACGACCACTAGGGTCCGGGTCTAGCGCCGCAACAGCTCATCCATTGCGCAGCCCACCGCCTGCACCTGTTCGGGCGACAGTTCGCGGAAATAGCGGCCAAGGTTGTCGCCGACCCAGAACTCGGCCTTTGTTCCATCGGCAAGGATGATTTTTCCGACGTTCGTCCCGGTTTTCGGCTCGAAATAGATCGTGGCCGATCGACCCGACCGCCCGTCCGAACAAGTGAATTCGGCAGCCCCCACCCCTTCGAATCCGGCTGACCAGGCGCCGCTGCAGCGCAACCCGTCGGCCGACTGCGCCGACAGCGTGCCGGAATTGCGCCCGAAAGAGACACCGCGCAGGACCTCTCCGGTCGGCGCGATACAGGCAATCAGTGGCAAACAGTAATTCATCGAGAGGTCGCAGACCGCTATGTCTTCCGCACTGGCTGGCCAGGCAAGGCTCAGGGCGGCAAAGGCTGGCACGATTGCCCGGAACATGGCAAGACTCGGTTGAACCACCGGGATTATCGCCATGACCGCCAGTTTCGGCAAGGGCCATCACCTTCACCTCATCGACGGCTCGGCCTATATCTTCCGCGCCTATCACGCGCTGCCACCACTGACCCGCAAGTCCGATGGCCTGCCGGTCGGCGCGGTCGCCGGCTTTTGCAACATCTTGTGGAACGAGATTTCCAGCGACAGCCGAAAAGGCGCCGCCACCCATATCGCGGTGGTCTTCGACCATTCGTCGAAAACCTTCCGCAACGACATCTACCCCGCCTACAAGGCCAATCGCCCGCCGCCGCCCGAAGACCTGCGCCCGCAATTCCCGTTGACCCGCGACGCCACCCGCGCCTTCAACGTCGCCTGCATCGAAACCCCGGGCTATGAGGCCGATGACATCATCGCCACCCTTGCCAAGGCGGCGGTAGAGGCGGGCGGCAGCTGCACCATCATCTCTTCCGACAAGGATCTGATGCAACTGGTCCGCCCCGGCATCGACATGTTCGATCCGATGAAGACCAAGGCGATCGGCCCCGACGAGGTGTTCGAGAAGTTCGGCGTGGCGCCTGACAAGGTGATTGATATCCAATCGCTTGCCGGCGACAGCACCGACAACGTGCCCGGTGCCCCCGGCATCGGGATGAAGACCGCCGCCCTGCTGATTCAGGAATACGGCGACCTGGATACCCTTCTCGCCCGCACCGCCGAGATCAAGCAACCCAAACGCCGCGAGGCGCTGGAGGCCAACGCCGACCTCATCCGCATCTCGCGCCAACTGGTCACCCTGAAGGACGACACGCCGCTGGACGTCTCGCTGGATGATCTGGCGATCACCCCGCCCGACCCCGACAAGCTGCTGAAATTCCTGACGGAAATGGAGTTTCGCTCGATCACCCGCCGCGTCGCCGAACGGCTGAAGGTCGATGTGCCGGTGATCGAGGCCCCGACCGACGACAAGGCGCAGCCGCAGGAGGCGGAAAAAATCCCCTTCGACCCCGCCACCTATACCGCCATCCGCGACCCGCAGACGCTGGCCGAATGGATTGCCCGCATCACCGAAATCGGCCATGTCGCCGTTGATACCGAAACCACCAGCCTTGATGAGATGCGCGCCGACCTGGTCGGCATTTCGCTATGCGTGGACGCCGGAAAAGCCGCCTATATCCCTTTGGGCCACCGGCAGGGCGGCGGCGATCTGTTCGGCTCCAATGACCTGATCGAAGGCCAGCTTGACCTGGCCGAAACCATCGCCGCATTGAAGCCCGTTCTGGAAGACCCCGCGATCCTGAAGATTGGCCAGAACATGAAATACGACTGGAAGATCTTCGCCCGCCAGGGTGTCCACATCACCCCCTTCGACGACACCATGCTGATGAGCTATGCGATGCAGGCGGGCCTCAACACCCACGGCATGGATGCGCTTTCCGAAAAATACCTCGGCCACCAGCCGATCCCGATCAAATCCCTGCTGGGCAGCGGCAAATCCCAGATCACCTTCGACCGGGTGGGCATCGACGACGCGGTAAAATACGCGGCTGAAGACGCCGACATCACCCTACGCCTGTGGCAGCTGTTCAAGCCGCAACTGCACCGCGCCCGTGTTACCACGGTCTACGAGACGCTGGAGCGCCCGCTGGTCCCGGTGCTGGCGGAAATGGAGATGACCGGCATCAAGGTCGACCGCGACACGCTTTCCCGCATGTCCAACGCTTTCGCGCAGAAACTGGTGCAGCTGGAAGAGGAAATCCACGACATCGCGGGCGAAAAGTTCAACGTCGGCAGCCCGAAACAACTGGGCGAGATCCTGTTCGACCGCCTGCAAATCCCCGGCGGCACCACCGGCAAGACCGGCGCCTATGCCACCGGCGCCGACATTCTGGAAGACATCACCACGCTGGAAGACAGCCACCCGCAGGGCGCCAGGCTGGCCGCCCGCATCCTCGACTGGCGCCAGATTGCCAAGCTGAAATCCACCTACACCGACGCCCTGCAAGAAGCGATCAACCCCGACACCGGTCGCGTCCATACCAGCTATTCCATCGCCGGCGCCAACACCGGCCGCCTTGCCTCCACCGACCCCAACCTGCAAAACATCCCCGTGCGCACCGAAGAGGGCCGCCGCATCCGCGAGGCGTTCATAGCACCCGCCGGCAAGGTCCTGGTTTCCCTGGATTACTCCCAGATCGAACTGCGCATCCTGGCCCATATCGCCGACATCCCGCAACTGCAGCAGGCGTTCCGCGACGGCCTTGATATCCACGCCCTGACCGCGTCAGAGATGTTCAACGTGCCCCTGGACCAGATGACCCCGGAAATCCGCCGCAAGGCCAAGGCGATCAACTTCGGCGTCATCTACGGCATCTCGGGCTTTGGCCTGGCGCGCAACCTGCGCATCCCGCGGACCGAAGCGCAGGGCTTCATCGACCGCTATTTCGAACGCTTCCCCGGCATCAAGACCTACATGTCCGAAACCATCAGATTCGCCCAGGAACACGGCTTCGTCCAAACCCTGTTCGGTCGGAAAATCCACACGCCCGAGATCAACGCCAAAGGCCCCGGCGCCGGTTTCGCCAAACGCGCCGCCATCAACGCCCCGATCCAGGGCACCGCAGCCGACGTGATCCGCCGCGCCATGATCCGCATGCCCGCCGCCATCGCAGGACAGCCCGCGAAGATGCTGCTGCAGGTCCATGACGAACTCCTGTTCGAGGTCGATGAGACCGCCACCGATACCCTTATCGCCACTGCCCGAGAGGTGATGCAAGACGCCAACCTCCCCGCCGTGGCGCTGAAGGTCCATCTTGCCGTGGACGCCGGACAGGGCCGCAACTGGGCCGAGGCGCACTAACCCTGACCGGGCCGCACCATCAGATGAACCGGCTCCAGCCGCCCTTGCCAGCCCGTCCCGGCATCGGCAAAACCAAGGCCCGGCAGGATCTTGTGGCGCATGATGTCATCGCCGGTGGTGGCAAACAGCCCCCGCCCGCCGGCCAGCCGGATCACCTCGGCACAAAGCGCCGTGCCAATCCCCCGCCCCCGCCAGGGCACGTCCACCGCGAGATAGCCCAACTCGCGCGGGAACCCCGCCTCTGCCAGGGCAAACCCTGATTTCGCCGCCGCTCCCAGGCCGGCGCGATAGCCCGGCTTCGGCACCTTCAGCGCCGCCACCCCCAGGATCTGTCCGTCCTCGGCACAGATCACCAGCGCCTCGGCCAAAGGCAGGCCCGCGCGCACCGCCGCTTCGGTCATCGCCCCCCCCTCGGGCACCATGCGCAAGAACGCGGCCTGCTCTTGCTCGCTTGCCTCGGCGGGGGTCCGAACATGGACTTGCAGCATTCTCATCCCTCCTGCACCATATCCCCAACAAACCCCTTTTCCCGCCGCCCCTCAACCCCAACCGGTCCCGATGATCGCCGACTGGCCCAGCCTCAGAACTTTCGCCCTGTCGCTGAACTTGCCGCAGGTCACCCTCGCCCACCCATGGGGCAACGAGGCACTGAAGGCGCATGGCAAGATGTGGTGCTGGTGGAGCCCCTATATCGACGCCGCCGTCTTCCGCGCCGACAAGGACGAACGCGAGATGCTGCTGCAGGCCGACCCCGACACCTTCACCCTGCATCCGCATTATCAGGCCCACCCGCTGATCCTGGTTCGCGCCGGCCGCATCGACCCTGCCTGGGCCCGCCCCCGCCTGATCCGCGACTGGCGCGCCGCCGCCCCGAAACGCTGGCTGATGGACTGGGACACCACCCACCCCTCGTCCTGATTTCATCTTGGTCCAAGTATTCCGGGGGTGCGGGGGCTGACCCCCGCCTCCAACGCCGTCAAACCCGCGTCAGCATCGGCCCCAGCGCCCGCCCGCCCAGGATGTGCAGGTGGTAGTGCGGCACTTCCTGATGGCCATGCACGCCCGCATTGGCAATCACCCGGAACCCGTCGCCGTTCAGCCCCGCGGTCTCGCAGACCCTGGCACAGGTGCGGTGGAAATCGGCGATCTCGTCCACCGATGCCTCGGCCGCAAAATGCGCAAAATCGACGTAAGCGCCCTTCGGGATCACCAGCACATGCACCGGGGCCTGCGGGGTGATATCGTGGAAGGCCAAAGTATGGGCAGACTCCAGCACGGTCTTGTTGGGAATCTCGCCGCGCAGGATGCGGGCGAAGATATTGGTCGGGTCATAGCTCCAGGGCATGTGCATCAGTCCACAAACAGATATTCAGTCGCCGCGATTTCCCGCGCCTTTTCCACCGGAATGTCAAGAAACTCGGCCAGCGGCAGGGTGTTTTCGTCCACCGTCGCCGCCTGCCGGATGCGGTGGAATCCGGGAAAGTTGAACTCGCGGATATGGTCGCTTTCAAAGCGGACGTCATAGCGGATCGTCGGCAACAGACGGTCGATGGTTTCCTGCGGCGTGCGGTCGCCCGCCAGCCCGACCCGCCGCGCATGGCCCACCAGATAGTCGTCGGTGAACTCGCAATCGATCTCCAACAGACGCACCTTCGCCCGGTCGTTGTAGAAATCCTGCATCAGGTCGGTCGATCCGGGGTCGATGCAGAAGATCAGCCGGTCGGTCTGCCAGTAATCGAACAACATCCGCACCAGCGCGCGGCGGTGCCGGGTGCGCTTTTCCAGGTTCGACTGGATGCCCCCCAGATCGGGCAATGGCGTCGCGGCCTCGTTGAACAGATAGTCGATGGCCGGCAGGTTGGTCACCGCGCGCACCCGTTCCACCAGCCGCTTGGCGACATGCCATTTCTTGCACGTCACCATCATCAGCGTGCGTTCCCGCCCGATACTGGTTTCGGTCTCCCAGAACCGCGGCGCGAATCGGCGCCCGACGCGGCCCCGCCCGGTCAGGAACTTGAACAGGCTGCGGCCCTCGTTCGAGATCTGGAACCGCTTGCCGGTGGCCGAATACAGATCGCCCAGCCGTTCCTTCAACTGCATCGCATCGGGGCTGATCTTGCGGGCGAACAGGTAGTCCTGGCTCAACAGAAGGTCGTAGTTGTCGTTGTAGAAGGTCACCGGCATGCCGTAATCGGTGAACATCAGGAAGGTCAGCGGACGCGTGCGAATCTCGGCCTCGCGCACCAGATGGCGGACGATGGTCTGGAAAAACGTCTCATCCGGGATCCAGGTGGTGCGGAAGAACCGCATCACATCGGGGCGCTTGTCGATGAACTCCAGCACCCATTCGATGGTGCGCCGCCGCAGGCACCACCACTGGCTGCCGATCTGCATCACCAGATCGGCCGGCACCTTGCGCGCCAGTCTCAGTCGTTTTTGCCACTCCATCGAGCGGTAGAACCAGTCCTTGTGGGTGCGTTCGTTGAAAAAGTGGCGGTAGATCAGCCGCTCTTCCTTGATCCCGGTCTTGATCCAGTCAGAGTTGTAGAAGTCGAAGCTCTCGACGTAGTCGACATCCTCGCGCTCCAGAAAGGCGCGGGCGTATTCGGCCGACTTGATCGGCATGCAGTCGCCCGACAGCATGTAGAAATGCGTCGCCCGCGGAAAGGCCTCGACCGCGGCGCGCACGGCCAGGATGGTGGCCTCGACCAGGCTCCATTCTCCCCAGCCGCATTTCACCCGGCGTTTGGCAAAGACGACCGAGGGGTTCTCCCCCAGGGCGCTGCGGATCTTCTCGAAATCCTCGCGCCGGGCGTTGCCGTCGAAGTGGATGGAAATGAAGTCGCCCGCCGCCGTCAGGCGCTCGGCCTGGGCGATGATCCCCTCGGGGTCCTTGTGGCACAGAAGGATATAGGCGATCTTGGCCATGATTTTTGGTGTCGGTCCCGCCTCGGCTGCTCACTGTTTCCATAAAGTGCTTTATGCTTCCTTGAAAAGCCAAAGTTTCTTTGCTTTTTTGCCTTTAACTGGTTCCAGAGCAGAAATAATCGCCCGTAGAGGCAGGAGAGTAACGATCATGGGGTTTCCCGGCACCTGGATGACGGAAAGCGAAAGCGTGGTTTACCGCGTGGTGCCGAAGTGCGCCTGCTCGACCATCGGGCAGATCATGTTCTATGCCGACCACGGAAAATTCTTTGACGGCGATATCCATGACGCCATGGCCGGCATGCACAAATGGGCGATCGAGGCCAGCCAGCCGCTGATCGAAAAGAACGTCAAGACCCACAAATCCTACGCCTTCACCTGCGTGCGCAACCCCTATACCCGCATCCTGTCGTCGTTCTTCGACAAGATCTGCGGCGTCCAGCGCAACGCCAAACGCTATCGCGGCAACCTGGTGCCGCTTCTGGTGCAGAAATACGGGGTCGAGGTTGGCGGCGCCGATGGCAAGGACGACTTCGACCAGATCAAATCCTTCCGCCGTTTCCTCTTGTTCGCCCGCGACACCATCCGCTTCAAGAAACCGATGGAGCCCGACATCCACTGGTCGGCGATGGCCGGGCATATCAGCACCTTCATCGTCAACGGCGGCCGCTACGACCACGTCTTCTTCACCGAGGATTTCAACGACGGCATGCAGACCGTGCTGGACAACATCAAGGTCAAGCACAAGATCGACCTGAAGAAGATCCCGCGCTTCAACGAAAGCGAAGGCCACGGACCGGCCCGCGCGCATCCGGTGGAAGATTATTTCGACGACCTGTCGATGCATATCATCTGGGAAATCTACCGCCGCGACTTCCAGCTGTTTCACTATGATTTCGAAAACCCCGGCAACAAGATGCCCAAAGGCCCCGTCGACCTGGCCGAGGTTCACGCCAAGCTGGGCGACTGACCCCCCCGGCATCGGCGCGAAGCAAAGCGTGCGGGTGCCTCCGGCGGGAGTATTCTTGCCAGGATGAATGCGCATGGGCTTCATCCTGGCTCAAATACTCGAAAAGCCCTGTCCCTGCGCCGGGTCAGGCCGATGTCAGATCCCCTGGCCCGTTCCGGCGCCGCGGAACCAGTCCACGATCTTGGCCCGCTCTTGGGGTTCGATGTAGCTGAGGTTGCCGGGCGGCATCGCATGGGTATAGCCCGCCTGCATCGCGATCCGCTTGGCCTCATGCGCGATCTGCGCCTCGGTCTCCAGCACCACGCCCTTGGGCGGCCAGTACAGCCCCTCCCAGGACGGCTCGGCGGCATGGCACATGCTGCAGCGGCCCTGCACGATGCCGACCACATCGGCAAACCCCGGCGCGCTGGCATAGATCAGCGCCGTCCCGTCCAGCCGCGCCTCCGGCTCGGGCACCGTGCGGATCGGCGCGGTCGACAGCCAGGCGATGGCCAGGAACAACAGCACGGTGGCGATCCAGGTCCAGTGCGGGCTGCCGGTGCGGGCATGGCGCGAGTTGAACCAATGCCGGATGGTCACTCCCATCAGGAACACCAGGCTTGCGATCACCCAGTTCCATTTGGTCGCGAAGATCAGCGGGTAGTGATTCGACAGCATCAGGAAGATCACCGGCAGCGTCAGATAGTTGTTATGCGTGCTGCGCTGCTTGGCGATCTTGCCGTATTTCGGGTCGGGCGCCCGGCCTGCCTTCAGATCGGCCACCACCACGCGCTGGTTGGGCATGATGATGAAGAACACATTCGCCGACATGATACTGGCGGTGAACGCCCCCAGATGCAGCATCGCGGCGCGGCCTGAAAACACCTGGGTGTAGAACCAGCTCATCCCCACCAGCACCACGAACAGCGCCAGCATCAGCACGTTCTGGTCGGCGTTGACGAAGACCTTGCACAGGGTGTTGTAGGCCACCCAGCCGAACGCCAGCGACGCCATCGAGATCGCAACTGCTTGCCAGACCTGCAATTCCATCACCTGCGGGTCGATCAGGAACAGCTCCGCCCCCATGTAGTAGACCAGCACCAGCATGGTGAAGCCACTGATCCAGGTCATGTAGCTTTCCCATTTGAACCAGATCAGGTGGTCGGGCATCGACGCCGGCGCCACCAGATATTTCTGGATGTGGTAAAAGCCGCCGCCATGCACCTGCCATTCCTCGCCATCCGCCCCGCTGGCCAGATTGCGGTCGCGGTGCAGACCCAGATCCAGCGCGATGAAATAGAACGAACTTCCGATCCAGGCGATCGCCGTGATGACGTGCAACCAGCGCACGCCGATCTCGACCCATTCCCAAAGCACCACCCAGTCGTACATGGCCAACCTCCCCCGTTGATCCCGAAACGCTATACCCTAGCGGGTTTTCCTGTTAATCCTGTCAAATGCCGGATCACTTTCAACCCGGGCCGTATAATCGCGGGATGCAGGCATGAGCTATGTGAACAACATCCGCATGTTCGTCCGCGTCTATGAATTGGGTAACATGTCTGCCGCGGCCCGCGATCAGCGCACCTCGCCCGCCGTGGCCTCGGCCCGCATCTCCGAACTGGAAAAGCACCTCGGCGTGCGGCTTTTCAACCGCACCACCCGCAGCCTGCAACCCACCGAAAACGGCCGCATCTTCTATGACGGCGCCAAGAAGATACTCGATGCCATCGACGATGCCGAAGCGGCGGTGATGGATGTGACCCAGAACCCGCGCGGCACCATCTTTGTCGCCGCGCCCTTGGGCATCGGGCGGCGGCTGATCGGCCCGCATGTCCCGGCGTTCAAGGATCTTTATCCGCAGATCGACGTGCGGCTGCGGCTGTCAGACCGCTCGATCGACGTGGTCTCCGAAGGCATCGACGTGGCCTTTCACCTCGGCCTTCTGGACGACAGCACGCTGAAGGTGCAGCTGGTGGCCGATTGCCCGCGCGTTCTGTGCGCCTCGCCCGACTATATCGTCCGGCGCGGCATGCCCGCCGATGGTGCGGCGCTGCTGGCCGACCGGCACGATTGTCTGAACCTGCGCTTTCCCGGCGCCAAGGAATTCCAGTGGATGCTGTCCACCCCCGAGGGCCCGCGCCGGTTTGAGATCTCCGGGCCCTTCGAATCGGATGACGGTGATGTGCTGACCGGCTGGGCGCTGGACGGGCGCGGCATCATCCTCAAGCCCATCTTCGACGTGGCCGACCACCTGCGCGCCGGTCGGCTGGTGCCGGTGGCCACCGCCACGCCACCCTTGCCCACGCAATTGTCCAGCCTGTCGCAACACCGCCGGCTGAAAGACCCCAAGGTGCGGCTGTTCACCGATTTCATGGCCGCCCGAATCAAGGACGAGATGCGCCGCGCCATCGCTGGCACCGCCTAGAAGCCGCATGGAAAAAGGGCGCGAGGTTTCCCCCGCGCCCCTTCGTCAAATCGAAAGAACCTTACTGGACCTGCTGGCCGTTCACGAAGATCGCAAAGCCTTCCTTGGCTTCGATCTTCGAGGTCAGCGCATCGTCGCCTGCGGGCGCCATGTACATGCCCATCACCATCCGCACGCCCATGGCGTCCTGTTCCTGGATCAGGCCGGTCTTGATCAGACCGTCGATCAGCGCAGTGGCGCCCGAGACGTTGACCGTCGCCTCACCCAGCGGCATCGGGATGCCCATCGCGTTGTCGAAGGTGAAGGCGCCAGTGGCCCCCAGCGCCGCCCCGGCCACTTTCAGGCTGATGTCGGTGATGTCCAGCTTTTCCGGCGCCGGAATCGGCGGCATGCCACCGGTTTCCTCGGCCTCGGCCATGCCGATCAGGTCCAGCGTGGTCTTGCCCGACACGTCGATATTAAGGTCCAGCGGCTCGTGCTTCAGCGCGCCTCCGGCGTCGAACATGCCCCAGACACCCTCGCTCACCGTCAGTTGGCTCAGCTTCATCTGCAGCGCCACATCGGCCGCTGTGGTGGCCATCACCGGCATCGCCAGGTTCATCACCACATCGCCGATCGACACCTCGACCGGGGCGGGGACCGCCGGGCTGGTCATGCTGAAGGCCAGGCCCGCGCCTTCCGACTGCACGTTCAACGCGGTCTTGTCAAAGCTGATCGCGGCCTTGCTGGGCTGGCCCGTGATGGTCATCTGATAGGGGAAGATCTGGTCTTCCTGGCTGGCCGACCCGGTGTTGCCGCCCTGCGCGAAGGTCATCGCCACGGCAAAGCCTTCGTCCAGGATCTTGCGGAAATCGGACGGGCTTTGCACCGTCATCAGCGGCGTGGTCGACGGCAGGGTGACTTTCAGCCCCATGCTGAAATCGACCGTCTCGCTGTGCGAGGTGGTCTTCATCTGCACGCCCGGATTGTCGCTGGTGAATCCATAGACGAACTTGGTCGAGGTCAGGTCCAGCCCGAAGGCGCGGTTGGTCCCGGCGGTGTCCGACCAGGATCCCTTGAGACCCTCCATGCTGACCGCTCCGGAGGTCGTGGTAAGCGGCTTCTCCTGGCCTTCCGCCAATGCCGCGGTTTCGCCGGCATAGTTGAAATCGACGCCCAGCTTGGGCGCGGCAAAATCATAGACCAGCGCGCTGCCGTCTTCGCGGGCGGTGATGGTCAGCCCGTCATGGGCGACCGCAACCTTCAGCAGATTCCTGCCCTCGCTGATGTCGATGCCCATCGTGGCACCCGGACGGATGGTCACCGACCCGTCGCTTTCCTCGGTCAGGGTCATGTCCGAGATGGTGAACGGCACCGGCTCACCTTCCGGCTTGATCGTCACGCCGTTCAGCGTCAGCACGCCGCCTGCGTTCGCCTCGGTCGCGGCGGTCACCGTCAGGCCGGCCAGCGCCGCGCCATCCTTCCACGACTGCCAGACCTGATCGGCGGTAAGAGCGGCATGGGCGGTACCGCCCATGAGAATGACAAGTGCCGGCGCTGCGGCAAAAGAACTGAATCGAAACATTTGTGTCTCCTTGAACGTCTCGTCGATGCAAACTCGTTTGAACCCGTTTTGGCACGATACTGCAAGATGGGGATTCATCACCATCCCGTTTGATGCCGATCACGGGCGAAAACCGACCGAACCGGGCCGTCGCGGTGACCACCGCACCGGCCGATCAGCTGCCCCGGTAGGTCGAATAGGCAAAAGGCGAAATCAACAGCGGCACATGATAGTGCTGGCCCGCATCCGGCACGCCAAAGCGGATCGGAATTTCGTCCAGAAACAGCACCTCGCCAGCCGACTGCCCGCTGGCCCGCAGATAGGCGCCCGCGCCGAACACCAGCTCATAAACGCCCACCGTCAAACCCTCGCCCGCCAGCATCGGCGCATCGGTCCGCCCGTCGGCATTGGTCACCGTCTCGGCAATCTTGCGGTGGCTGTTGCCGCTGACCCGATACAGCATGATCTTCACCCCCGCCGCCGGTTTGCCTTTCGCGGTATCCAGCACATGTGTCGTCAGACGCCCGCCTGCCATTCTCGGCCCTCCCTTGTGCAATTGCCGGCCAAGTAAGCCACGTTTGGCCAGCCCATGCGAGTCGGCCACGCAAAGAAAGGTCTTTCTCGGATTTCTTGAAAAAACATTTCGCGGATAGGTTCTAATCTCGTCAAACCTGCAGGAGACAGCGATGCACCGTTACCCCCGCGATTTCCATGGCCACGGCCAGACCCCGCCCGATGCCGCCTGGCCGGGGGGGGCAAGGATCGCCGTGTCGATCGTGCTGAACTACGAAGAGGGTGGCGAAAACAACCTTCTGCACGGCGATGCCCAGTCCGAGGCCTTTCTGTCCGACATCGCCGGCGCCGCGCCCTGGCCCGGCCAGCGCCACTGGAACATGGAATCGATCTACGATTACGGCGCCCGTGCCGGGTTCTGGCGGCTGCATCGGCTGTTCACCGGTCTCGGCATTCCCTTGACAATCTACGGCGTCACCACCGCCCTTGCCCGCAACCCCGAACAACTCGCCGCCATGAAGGCCGCCGGGTGGGAGATTGCCTCCCACGGGTTGAAATGGGTGGAACACCGCGACATGTCGCCCGAGGAAGAGGCCGCCCAGATCGCCGAATCCTTCCGCCTGCATGCCGAAGTGGTGGGCGAGGCTCCGCAGGGCTGGTACACCGGCCGCTGCTCCATGAACACCGTCAGGCTGACCGCCGAAACCCGACGCCTTGCCTGGGTCTCCGACACCTATGACGATGATCTGCCCTACTGGCGCGAATATGGCGACCATGACCAGCTGGTCATCCCCTACACGCTGGAAGCCAACGACATGCGCTTTGCCACCGCGCCCGGCTACATCACCGGCGAGCAGTTCTTCCAATACCTGAAAGACAGCTTCGACACGCTTTACGCCGAAGGCGAAGCGGGCAGC
Organism: Paracoccaceae bacterium; assembly: GCA_049662025.1. Taxonomy (GTDB): domain Bacteria; phylum Pseudomonadota; class Alphaproteobacteria; order Rhodobacterales; family Rhodobacteraceae; genus Pseudogemmobacter. Next base: position 13,501 of record JBATAV010000672.1, read on the forward strand.
GCCAAGATGTTTTCCATCGGCCTGCACAACCGCCTGATCGGTCGCCCCGGCAAGGTCGCGGGGCTGAAGCGGTTCCTCGACTATGCACAATCGCACCAGGGCGTCTGGTTTCCCCGCCGCATCGACATTGCGCAGCATTGGGCAAAAACCCACCCTCACAAGCGCATCGAGCGCCCTTCTTAGATGTCGCGCGAACGGTTCGTCACCCGCTTCGGCTCCATTTTCGAACATTCTCCCTGGATCGCCGACCGTGGCTTCGATCTGGAACTGGGCCCGGCGCATGACACCGCCACCGGCCTGCACAACGCCCTGTGCCGGATATTCCGCACCGCCACAGCCAAGGAACGCCTTGGTGTGCTGACCGCCCATCCCGACCTTGCG
>JBATAV010000673.1:0-1789 GCA_049662025.1 Paracoccaceae bacterium
GAACGCTGAAGGCGCTGGTCGAAACTGCGGCGCAGAAAGAGCTTGAGGCGCTTCTGGATGGCGAGGCCGATGGCAATGACACTTTCCTTGAAGTGAACGCCGGGGCCGGTGGCACCGAAAGCTGCGATTGGGCCAGCATGCTGGCGCGGATGTATGTCCGCTGGGCCGAGAAAAAGGGCTATACGGTTGAAATGCAATCCGAAACGCCCGGCGAAGAGGCGGGGATCCGGTCGGTTTCCTACAAGATCAGCGGCAAGAACGCCTATGGCTGGCTGAAATCGGAATCGGGCGTGCATCGGCTGGTGCGGATTTCGCCTTACGATTCTGCGGCGCGGCGGCATACGTCTTTCAGCTCGGTCTGGGTCTATCCGGTGGTCGATGACAACATCGAGATCGAGGTGCAGGACAAGGATATCCGCATCGACACCTACCGGTCGTCGGGGGCCGGTGGCCAGCACGTCAACAAGACCGACTCGGCGGTGCGGATCACCCACTTTCCGACCAATATCGTGGTGACCTCCAGCTTGAAATCGCAGCACCAGAACCGCGATATCGCCATGCAGGCGCTGAAGTCGCGGCTGTATCAGCTGGAGCTGGACCGGCGCAGCGCAGCGGTGCTGGAGGCGCATGAAAACAAGGGTGATGCGGGCTGGGGCAACCAGATCCGCTCCTACGTGCTGCAACCCTATCAGATGGTGAAGGACCTGCGCACCGGGGTGGAGACCAGCGACACCCAGGGCGTGCTGGACGGCGATCTGGACCGGTTCATGGCGGCGACGCTGGCGCTGGGGATGTCGGGCAAGGGGCGCGAGGACGCCGAGGGCTAAGGTTGCCCGTCGCCGGCAAGAAAATCTGCCCGGAAAATACATCTTTGGCAAAGCTGCATCTGGCGCGTAGCCTTCGGTAAACGGAGGATCACATGACGCATGCAGAAGACGGCGGGCCATCCCGCCTGCCCGATATCCTGGAGGTCAGCCCTGCGGTCATTCCGCAGGTGCTGCGCGCGGGATTGCGCGATTTCCTGCGGGCGCCCGCCTTCGGCCTGTTCTTTTCGGCGGTCTATGTGGCGGGGGGAATCGTGCTGTACCTGGTCTTCGGGCGCGGCGGGCAAGAGTGGTGGCTGATTCCCTTCATCCTGGGCTTTCCGCTGCTGGCGCCCTTTGCGGCGATCGGGCTCTATGAGGTCAGCCGCCGGATCGAGGCGGGCGAGGCCTTGTCCTGGGGCGCGGTGCTGGGCGTGGTCTTTTCGCACAAGGACCGGCAGTTGCCATCGATGGCGATGGTGATCCTGCTGATGTTCATGTTCTGGGTCTTCGTGGCCCATGCCACCTTTGCGCTGTTCATGGGGATGACGGCGCTGACCAATATTTCCACTTCGCCGCAGGTGCTGTTCGAGGGCAACGGGCCGTTGATGCTGCTGGTGGGCAGCACGATTGGCGCGGTTTTTGCGCTGGCGCTGTTTTCGTTCACCGTGGTCGGCCTGCCCTTGTTGATGGAGCGCGAGGTGGATTTCATCAGCGCCATCATCACCTCGGTCAAGGCGGTGACGACCAATCCGCTGACACTGCTGGCCTGGGGTCTGGTGATCGCGGTGCTGCTGTTTGTGGGGATGGTCCCGCTGTTTCTGGGCCTGTTTGTGGTCTTGCCGGTGCTGGGTCATGCGACCTGGCACATGTATCGGCGGTTGGCGGAATAGCAAAAGGGCGGTCCCGCGAGGGCCGCCCTTTCAGGAAATCCGATAACCGCAGGTCTCAGGCGTTGTCGCTGCCAGAGCCGACGGTCGGGGCGG
>JBATAV010000674.1:0-2923 GCA_049662025.1 Paracoccaceae bacterium
TCTCTCGGACCAATGGCACCTCAATGGCTCATCGCAGCAGGCACCGATGCAGGGAAGGCGCGGGCCAGACCCGGAATCGTCGCCTGCAGCGCAGAGAGGCAATCGTCGAGCGGCAGCAAGGTCTGCCACCTGAAAGCGACGATCACAGCTTCCTGCTCAAGGCCGAGAACCGTCGAATGCAGTTCCGCCGGACCCATCGGCCGATCTGCCACCGAGGTCCGCTTGCACCATTTCTGAACCGTCGTCGGGCGATACAACGCCGGGTCAGCGCTCTCACGCTCTCTTCACGCCACTGTATCGCCCGACGGACCACCTCTGTCGTCGTGGCGCTGCCGTGTAAAACACGTCCCGAAGAGCACCCCCCAATGAAGTGCCAAACGTAACACCTCTTCGCGGGACGATACACCGAGAAGGGGGCGGCGGATTTCTGTTGTGCAGATCTGACGGTGCTGGGGGTATGGTGCTTCCCGGGCGAGTCTGTCGCATAGTGCTTCGGTCCATTCCCGCGAAAGGACCGCAGCGTCACCCCTCGGGAACGGACGCCAAGTGATCGCACCGCTTCACCAAGACGCTGCGCTGGCCGGGCATCCGCCACATCTTCACCCGACCCCGCAGGGCGAAAACAACCGGCAAGGCCGAACGGGCCAGCCAGACACGCCGGCGCGAACGGGCCTACGGCCTCGCGCAGGCGTTTCTGGCGCCCGAGACACCGAGCCGAAGCGTCGGCCTGACGGGTTCGACACTGCAAGGCCACATTCTGCGCCAACCGCCTGTGCCGCTGCCAGAACCGAACGACCAGGTTAGAACGCACAACTGGCGCCTGCAGTCAGAGCGATGCCTGCAGGACGCGGGACCCGCGGAACCGGCTGGATCAGCCGCCGGTGCCCGTCGTGCTGTGGTCCTGGCCATCCATGTTCATCTCGCCCATGCCGTCTTCGGTCTGGCGCTGGTTGTCGACCACCACATCGAACGTTAGTTCGGCACCCGATTCGAAGATCAGCGTCAGCGGGAAGCTATCGCCGTCCTTCAGTTCGCGTGTCAGGCCGAACAGCATGACGTGATCAGAGCCGCGTTCGAAGGCGTGCATCTCGCCTGCGGGCATCGGCACGCCGCCTTCGATGGCGACCATCTGCATGACGCCGTCGGCGGTCATGATATGGGTGTGCAGTTCCGCCTTGGCGGCCACTTCGGTTTTCGCGCCGATCAGGCGGTCATCGGTAGTGCCGTTGTTGTGCAGCATCATGAAGACCGCGCCCGAGGCGCCGATACCGCCCATGGTGCGGGCATAGGCATCGTGGGCGTGGAAGGTTTCGGGGTGCTCTTCGGCGAAGGCAGGCAGAGCGGGGGCAAGAGTCAGGGCCGCAGCGGCGGCAAGAAGAAAACGGCGCGACAGCATGTCGGGCATCCTTTCGGGTTCGGGTTTGATGGCGTCTGAAGAGGGGAAGTCAGGCGGAACACGCCACCGGGGGGCCGCGCGCCACAGGCGTGGGCGCAAGGATGGCCCGAGTCTGCGCTGCCGGGTCGGGGCGCGACAACCGCAGCACCTTGACGGCGGGGGGGTGCGGCAGGGCCGAGACCGGAGAGGTGGCCAGCCCTGCCAGCACGCAATCGGGGCAGGCGTGGCGGTGTTCGACCGGCTTGCCCGAGGCATCGAGGGTGACGGTAATCACCTCGGGCCCGGCGCAAAGCTGGATTTCCTGCGCGGCCGCCGCCTCGGCCCGGCCCACCGCAGTGTGAACCGAGACCAGCGCCACGCTGAGCGCAAGAAACAGGCGAAGGGCAAGGGTCAACCGCCGCATGGCGCCTGTCTAGCCTACCCCGGACAAGGGCGAAAGGGGACAAAGCGGCACGGCGGGCGGGCCGGGCTTGCGGCTTTGCCCGACGGCGCTAGGTGAAACGAGAGGCGCCTCCGGCGGGAGTATTTGGAAAGGCGCAAATACATGAGGGGGGCGCCGGGCTTGGTGCCGCAAGCGAAAGGCCCCGCCGGTTCTGGTCCGGCAGGGCCTTGCTGTCAGGATCGAAAACCGATCAGGCTGCTGTCTGGGCCTTGGCCAGTTCGCGCTTGATCTTCAGGGCGTCGGCCGAAAGTTCGTCATCCTTGGCCTTGGCAAGATAGGCATCCAGCCCGCCCCGGTGATCGACGCTGCGCAGCGCCGCGGCCGAGATGCGCAGCTGGTACGACTTGCCCAGCGCGTCCGAGATCAGCGTGACCTCGTTCAGGTTCGGCAGAAAGCGGCGGCGCGACTTGTTGTTCGCATGGCTGACCTTGTTGCCGGTCATCGGGCCCTTGCCCGTCAGTTCGCAGACGCGCGACATTGCGGTATTCCTTCGATTCGTCAAAAGCGGGGGAAGCGGGGAGTTTCCCCGACATCCGAATTCGATTGCGGGCATGTACGGGCAAAGCCTGGCGGCGTCAAGCGGGAAGCCCGTCGGAAAGCGGCAGTTCGGGGAAGCTGCGGGCAAAACCGGCGCGGCCCGGCGGCGTGATCAGCAACGCCCGCCCCTGATCGGGGCGGCGCAGCCAGCCCAGCTTGTGGAACCGGGTCAGCAAAAGCCGCCCCAGTCGCCTGCCAAGGTGGCTTTGCCGTTCGCTCCAATCCAGGCAATCGCGGCAGAGCGGCGTGCGGCCGGGGGCAAGGTCGGCCTCGGTCAGACCAAGGGACAGGGCGAAGAGGCGGCCTTCGGGGGTCAGCGTCAGCCCGTCCGCCATATGGGCAAGGTAGCCCCGGGCCGAGAGGCTGCGGTAAAGCTGCACGCCGAGGCTGCCCGCAAGATGGTTGTAGCAGACCCGCGCCTCGCGCAGGGCGGGCGCGCTGGGGCCCGTGTGGATGGGGCGTGGTGGCGGCATCGGCGGGGCGGCGACAGTCATCATCGTCTCGATCAGCCGCGCCACCTGGCTGCCCGCCAGCCGCAGGTATTTGTG
>JBATAV010000675.1:0-4883 GCA_049662025.1 Paracoccaceae bacterium
TGCCGGGGTTGAGGCCGGGGTTGAGGCCGGGGGCGGCCCCGGCAAGGCCCTGCGACAGCCGCAGCGCGCGCATGCCCTGTTGCTGGCCCAGACGCGCCACGGCGACCCGGTTGCCGTTGATACCTTCCAGCCCGATCCGGTCAAGCGCTGCCTTGGGCATCGCCAGCACCTGACCCACCTGCAGCGCCATGACATCGCGCAAGGGCAGCCTGATCCGGCCGATCACCGCATCCAGCGTGCAATCGGCAGCCATCACCGCCTCGCTCAGCCCGTCGGAAAAGCTGTGCGCCGGGGCGGCAGTCATCCGGTCGGCCTGACCGGGCTTTGGCACCGGGCGCAGACCGCGGCCTTCGGCCGGCAAGGCCAGAATCAACCCACCGGTGCGCGCGCCCGCCGACAGCGACAGATCGGCAGACAGGACGCGATAGCCATGATCTTCCAAGAGCAGGCCAAGCGGACGCGGGTCTTCCAGGAACGAAGCGTAGCGAAAGCCGCCGGCCCAGACCAGGTCGGCCTCTTCGGCCAGCACCGAGTCGAGTTCCTCCAGCGCGCGGTCGATGACACCGGCCACCATGGCGGCATCGGTGCGCGTCGGGCGGCGCGTCAGCGGCGGTGCTGCGGAAACGCGGCCCGTCGTCTGCATCTCGATCAGAGCGCCCATCACCTCGGCCGACATGACCAGAAGGCCAAGTCCGCCCTGCGGCCCGTCCAGGAGCGCCAGCAAGGCCCGCTCGGGCGGCAGTTCCAGCAATTCGGCCAGGCTGCGGCGACGCACCGACATCGCGGCAACTTCGACCATCAGGGACGCGCTGTCGCGCGCCGCACGCGCGAATGCAAGACGCCAGCCGTGATCGGCGCCAGGGCCACCTTCGCCCCCCGTCAGGACCGCGTGGGCCACCTTGCGCCGGATGATATCGTTCATGCGTCACCTGGATTGCCGGGATGGACGGCTCCGCCCCACGTCGCGGGCGAACCGGCCTTTCAAGGTGACCCTAGACCGATCGTCCTTGCCAAAGCGTTAAGCCGCATTCGTCTCCAGCCGCAAAGGAAGGGTCACGCGGAAGGCCGCCCCGCCCTGCCCCGGCAGATAGCCGATGGTGCCGCCCAGATTTACCACGATCTCGCGGCAGATCGCCAGCCCCAGACCCGCCCCCTTGGCACGCGACTCGCCCGGCAGCCGGGTGAATTTCTCGAAGATCGTCGATTGCGCATCCTTCGGAATGCCCTTGCCGTTGTCGGCCACATCGACAATCACCCGGCCGCCCTTGATCCGCACCGTCACCCGGATTTCCGGGTGTGGCGCTTCGCAATATTTCCGCGCATTCGACACAAGGTTGATGAAGACCTGGGTCAGCCGGTCGGCATCGGTGCGGATGAAGATGTTTTCCGCCGCCAGATCACGGTGAAAGGTAAAGCTGCGCTCGGGTTTCACCTGTTCGGCGGCCTGGATGGCGCGGTCGATCATCTCGCGCAGGTTGGCCAGCGACAGCGACAGGCTGACCTTGCCGTTTTCCAGCACGCTGAGGTCCAGCAGATCGTCCAGAAGACGGGTCAGCCGCTTGGCTTCGTCCTGGATCACACGGCCGCTTTTCGTGACCATCCCGGGCGGCAGGTCGCCTTCGGTCAGGATCTCGGAAAACGCCCGGATCGAGGTCATCGGCGTGCGCAATTCGTGGCTGATCTGGGACAGGAAGGCATCCTTCTGCACTGACAGCCGGGTCAGCTTTTCATTGGCTTCGCGCAGCGCGCCGGCGGTGCGGGTCAGCTCTTCGCGCTGGGCCTCCAGCTGGGCGGAATGCTCCATCATCTGCGCGCTTTCCGAGGCCACCGCCATCAGATCCGCGACCGAAACGGTGGCCCGGCCGACCAGCTGGCTGATCATTGCATGCGCCGTTGCCGCGCCGACCGACCCCGAAAGCCGCTGTTCCAGATCGAACAGGAATTCCGGCGTCGGGTCGGGCAGGAGGGTGTCGGATTTGCCCTGCCGCCGGGCGGCGGTCTCGAACAGCGATTGCGCCTCGTCCTCGCCCAGGATGCGCTGCGCCATGACCAGAAGCTGCTCGGGCTCGGCCTGGCCCTGGCTCCAGCGGCGGGGACCGACCTGATCGTCGAAGACATTGACGAAGGCAGCACCCTGCAGCCGTTCGACCGGGCCCGGAAAGGTCAGGACCGAACCGATGAAGAAGGCGGTGCCGTTCAGCATCAACGACCAGAACAGCGCATGGGTCAGCGGGTCCATCGCCTCGACCCCGAACAGCGCCTGCGGGCGCAGCCAGCCGATGGCCATCGGGCCTTCTGCCAGAAACTGCGCCGAATACACCGCATCGGGGCCGAACGAGGGCAGGAACAGCGCATAGGCCCAGATCACGAACCCGGTGACCAGACCGACGGCGGCGCCCACCTTGGTAGCCCCGCGCCAGAAGATGCCGCCCATCATCGCGGGCAGGAACTGCGCCACGCCGACAAAGGCGATCAGCCCGATCGCCGCCAGCGCGGCCGAGCCGCCGGAAAGGTGGTAATAGCCATAGCCCAGCGCCAGCACCGCCGCGATCGAGACCCGCCGCGCGTTCAGGACCACGCCCCGCAGGTCGGCCGACAGCGCAACCGAAGGCCGCAGCCGCAGCCAGACCGGCATGACGATATGGTTCGACACCATGGTGGCAAGCGCGATGGATTCCACGATCACCATCGAGGTGGCACTGGAAAAGCCGCCGAGGAAAGCCAGCATTGCCAGCCCGCCATGGCCTTCGGACAACGGCAGCGTCAGCACGAACATGTCGGGGTTGGCGCCGATGGGCAGCCGTTCAAGGCCGATGACGGCAATCGGCACGATGAACAGGCTCATCGCCAGCAGATAGGCCGGAAAAGCCCAGCTGGCGCGGGCCAGGTGGCCCTCGTCGGAATTCTCGACCACCATCACCTGGAACATCCGCGGCAGGCAGATCACCGCCGCCGCCGACAGGAACAGAAGGCCGGTCCAGCGCCCCGGCTTCATGTCCCAGCCCGAAAGGGCCGAGGCGTCGATGCGGTCAAGAATGCCGCCCACGCCGCCCGCCAGACCCCAGACCACGAAGATGCCGACCGCCAGCAGGGCCACCAGCTTGACCACCGCCTCGACCGCGATGGCGGTGACGATGCCGTGGTGCTGCTCCTTGGCGTCCAGATTGCGGGTGCCGAAGATGGTGGTGAACACCGCCAGCCCCGCCGCCACCCAGATCGCGGTCTGTTCGGCATTGGGTGGGATGAAGCCGTCGGGCGTGGCGCTGGCGAAGACCCCGAACGACAGCACCACCGATTGCAACTGCAACGCGATATAGGGCGTGGTCGCCACCACGGCCATGACGGTGACGATGACGCCCAGAAGGTTCGACTTGCCGAACCGGCTGGAGATCAGGTCGGCGATCGAGGTGACACGGTGCTGCCGGCCGATGCGCACCAGCTTGCGCAGCACCCACCACCAGCCGATGAAGACCAGCGTCGGGCCGAAATAGATCGTCAGGAATTCAAGCCCCGAGCGCGCGGCATAACCGACCGCGCCGTAGAACGTCCAGGCCGTGCAGTAGATCGACAGCGACAGCGTGTAGACCAGTGGAGAGCGCAGCCAGCCCAGCCGCCCGGCCTGTGCGCGCCGTTCCACCAGAAAGGCCACCGAGAACAGAAAGATCACATAGGCAAGGCAGGCCAGCACCAGAACGTTGAACGGCATGGCTCAGTCGTCCTCCTCGTCGCCTGCGTCCTCGCTGGCCGACAGACCGGGGGCAAAGCCCGCCGCGACCAGAACCAGCAACGTCCAGATCAGGAAGAAATAGACGACATCGCCCGACGTCACCCGCAGTTCTGCGCCCGGTGATGACCACAGCACCGGCAGGATCATCAGGAAGCCGCCGAACACCGGCAACAGCCGGGCCGCGTCGCGCAGACGGCGGCGGCGATAGGGAATGCGGGCCAGAAACGTCGGGCGGCGAGGCTTTTTCATGCTGTCCCTGTCGAGGTTCCGGTTGCGGTTCCGGTCAGGGCCCGCACTTCGGCCAGAATCTCGGCATTGGCAAAGGGTTTGGACATGAACCCGTCGGCACCCGCGCGTTCTGCCGCCTCGCGGTCGCGCGGCTGGCCCTTGGCGGTCAGCATCAGCACCGGCAGCCGCGCCGTGGCCGGGTTTGCCTTCAGGTCCGCCAGGATCTCCAGCCCGGTGGCGCCGGGCAGCATGTGGTCAAGGATCACCAGATCGGGCAGCAGTTCGGCCGCCCGCGCGGCGGCCCCCTGCCCCTCGGCCAGATGCACCACCTGCCAGCCGTCGCGCGACAGGATGAAGCGGATCGCCTCGGCGATATTCTCCTCGTCTTCAATGAGAAGCACTGACTTGCCCATTGCGGTCGCCCCCCCGAGTGCGCCCTGCTGCGCACGGCATGCCGATACTATCCGATGATCCGCCGCCCCTGTCAAAACCGCGTTTGGGCGCCTCAGACCCCTTCGCGGGTGATCGAGGGTTCGCGCCGCGCGGCGCAATCGGCGCGGGGGCAGATGCGGCAGGTCGAGCCGACGGCCAGCACATCGGGTTGGCGTGGGCCGGAATCGGGCAGGATCAGCATCGCCGCTTCGCGCAATTCGGGGCCGGAAAAGCCGCCCGGCAGGCGCGAGAGGCAAAAGGCCAGCGCCTGAACTCGCGCACCCGATGGCCCTGCGGTTTCCACCCGCGCCCGGATCGGCACCATCGCCCGGCCAAGGGCGGCATAAAGCGGCCACAGCGGGCAGGCCGCGCCATAGCGGGGCAAGGGAAAGCCGGGGGCCGGCTTGCGAAAGACCAGCGTGCCCGAGGCGTCGCAGACCACAAGGCCCGTCTCGGAGCCCGGCAACAGGGCGATCCGCCGCATCACTGCCAGCAC
>JBATAV010000676.1:0-1550 GCA_049662025.1 Paracoccaceae bacterium
GGAGTGCAGAGGGCAAACCCATCTCGGCTGCCGACTTCCTTGCACGCCTGTTTGGCGACTTGTCCAAGATGATCGCGGACGAAGACCAGCTTAGGGCCGCATGGAGTGACCCCGACAACCGGGCGCACTTCCTCAAGCAACTCGAAGATAACGGCTATGACGAAGACAGGCTCGAAGACATCCGGCAACTGGTCGATGCGTCTCAAAGCGACCTGTTCGATGTTCTGTCCTATGTGCTGTTCACGAACCCACCCAAGACAAGACACGACCGGGCCGAGCGTCTTAGAGGCGGCAAGTTGGACAGTTTCGATGCTGAAATGTCCGAATTGTTGCTCGCCATTCTGAATGCCTATGAAGCGAAAGGCGAAAGTGAACTTGCCACCCGGAAGCTGGGGCAGTTCCTGACGGCAAGGTATGGCAGCGTTGGGGAGAGCAAGGGAAAGCTGGGGGAGTTGGCAGTGGTCAAGGACGCTTTCAGGCGCATGCAGGTCGCGCTTTACGATGATGCCGCCCGCTAGTCGCCGCCGGGCGCTTGCAAACTGCTAGAATTTGCCCCTAGGTGAGACACAAAGGTGAGACACACTCGCCTCAACCCGCGCCGAGAGACTACGATTTCAAGCACTTGAAGGAATGGTGGCCGTTCCGTTATCGCCCACCATTCCAGCCAAAGGCGCACCCCGATCCGGGCGCGCCTTTGTGCGTTTCGGGGCCTTACCAGCGCAGGATCGACAGCAGGTTGGCGTAGTCGTCGGTCCAGGCGGTGCCGCCATCGTCTTGCAGGATCTGCCAGCGCGGGTCGGCCTGCAAGGGCGCCAGGGTTGCCGCGTCTTCGGCCATCACCACCACGGTCGAGGCCTTGACCCCCGGCCCTTCATCGCCCAGGTCGCGATGATCCTGGATCATCGCCGTCAGACCCAGCGCTCTGGCACTGCGCGCCAGCGGCACGTCCAGCCGATAGTAGCGGTTCGAGATGTGGAAGACCAAAACCCCGCCGGGTGCCAGACGGCTGCGATACAACTCCATCGCCTCGTTGGTGGTCAGATGCACCGGCACCGCGTCAGAGCTGAAGGCATCGATCACCAGAATGTCGAACCGCATGTCGGGCTGACCCTCCAGCACGATCCGCGCATCGCCCAGATGCGTCGGCGCCGCACCCGCACAGGCCGACATGAAGGTGAACAGTGCGGGGTTGCGGGCGATCTCGTCGACCTTGCGGTCGATCTCGTAAAACTCCCAAGCCTGACCGGGCCGGGCGTAGCAGGCCAGCGACCCCACACCCAGGCCAACAATGCCGATATGCCGCGCCCGCGCGCCCAGGTCGGACGACAGGATCTGCCCCATCGGCCCGCCGGCGCTGTAATAGGCCACCGGCGTCGGGCGGGTGGCGGTCAGATCGCCGATCCGCTCCGCGCCATGCACCGTGGTTCCGTTGGAATACAGCCGCAAGCCATCGCGGTCGCGCACCGTGTGCAGGCCGAAAAAGCTGCGGTCGCGGAAGAGGGCAGGGGCGCTGGCCAGAAGGCTGCCCCCCAGCACGGTCAGCACCACCG
>JBATAV010000677.1:0-6926 GCA_049662025.1 Paracoccaceae bacterium
GTCGGTGACGTCACCGACATTCACCGTGCCGACCAGCTGGCCGTTCTTCATCACCGACGCGCGGTCGCACAGCTTCATCACGTTGTGGATGTCATGCTCGATCAGGAAAATCCCCAGGCCCTGCGCCTTCAACTCCTGGATCAGCTCCGACACCATCTGCGTCTCGTGCGGGCCAAGGGCGGCAGTGGGCTCGTCCATGATCAGGATGCGGGCGTTGAAATAGACCGCCCGCGCAATCGCCACCGATTGTCGCTGCCCGCCCGACAGGGCAGAGACCGGCACGTTGAACTTGCGGAAATTGGGGTTCAGCCGCGCCATGATCTTGCGCGTCTCGGCCTCCATCTGCGCCTCGTCCAGAAAGCCGCCCTTGCCGACAAGCTCGCGCCCGAGAAACAGGTTCGACGCCGCATCCAGATTGTCGGCCAGTGCCAGCGTCTGGTAGATCGTCTCGATGTTCTGCGCCCGCGCATCGCGCGGATCCTCGATCACCACTTTTTCGCCGTTGATGTAGATCGCGCCACTGTCCGGCCGATAGGCGCCCGACAGGCACTTGATCAGCGTCGATTTGCCGGCGCCATTGTGGCCCAACAGGCCCACCACCTCGCCCGGATACAGGTCGATCGTCACATGATCCACCGCCTTGATGCCGCCAAAGGCGATCGAGATATCGCGCATCTCGACCAATGGGGTTCCTGTGTTTGCCATGGCGTTTCCCTTCACTTCGTCCGACGACGGTAAAGAATGTCCAGATAGACGGCGACGACCAGCACGATGCCCACAACGATGTTCTGCACCGCGGTGTCAAAGCCGATCAGCACCATCCCGGTGCGCAGGGATTCCATCACCAGCGCACCCAGCACCGCGCCATAGATGGTGCCCACGCCCCCCGCCAGCGAGGTGCCGCCGATGACTGCCGCCGCGATCACATACAATTCGTCGGTCTGCCCCAGCGCGTTGGTGGCCGATGTCAGACGGGCCGAGGAAATCACCGCCGACAGCCCCGCCAGCATCCCCATCAGCGCGAAAATCTTGACTGTCATCCACTGCACGTTGATGCCCGACAGGGCCGCCGCCTCGGGGTTGCCACCGATGGCAAAGACATAGCGGCCAAACCGGGTGCGCGTCATCAGGATGGTCATCGCAATGGCCACCACCGCCAGGATCAGCACCGGATAGGCAAAGCCGTGCGCGATGAACACATCCTCCGGCGCGACCGTCAACCCGTTGTCGGCGATGTATTTCTTCACGATGCCGATGGGCCAGGGATAGGCGTCCACCACCAGCACCGCGCCGATGATCAACCCGCAGCCCACCACGCCCAGAAACGTCTCGGCCCAGACCGGTCGCTGCGGAAAATCATGCTTGCGCCGGTTCGCCCGGCCCGCCCACAGCCCGTACAGCACCGCCGCGCAGGCGATCACCCCGATGATCCAGCTGCCGGTCGACCCGATCGCGCCATAAGGCCCGCCACCCACCAGCGCGAAATTGGCATCCACCGGCGCAATCGTGCGCCCGGCGGTCGTCAGATAGGCCGCCCCGCGCCAACCCATCAACCCGCCCAGCGTCACGATGAACGATGGTATCCCCAGATAGGCGATCAGAAACCCGTTCATCATCCCGATCAGCAGGCCCAGCGACAGCCCCACCACCACCGTGATGATCCAGATCGCCGGATTGCCCAGGCCCATCAGCGGCGGCAACCATTCCACCTGCAAGACACCCATCACCATGCCGACAAAACCCAGCACCGACCCGACCGACAGATCGATGTTGCGCGTCACGATCACCAACACCATCCCGGTCGCCATCACCCCGATCGAGCACATCTGCACGCTCAGGTTCCACAGGTTGCGCGGGGTCAGGAAGGCGCCGTTGTCATTCACCAGAACGCCGTAGAAATGGAATCCCACCCAGATCAGCAACAGCGCGCCGGCCATGCCCAGCAGGCGGGTGTCAATCTCGGTTGCGGCAACGAAACGGGCAAACGGCCCGCCCTTCACGTCGGCTGGCGACGCCTTGGTGGCTGTGCTCATTGTCTTATCCAACCCTGTCCAAACCGTGATCGGGGGTGCCGCCTTGCGCCGCATCGCGCGGCACGGGGGCAAGGGCCGGGGCATCGCACCCCGGACGCAAGGAAAAGGGGCCGGCGCTGATGCACCGGCCCCGGTTCAGATCACTGGCACGCCACCACATCGGCGGCGGCACCCTCGCAGGCCTGCTCTTTGGTGATATGGCCCCCCTCGATCGCCAGACCCAGGGTCTCCTTGGTCAGCGGGGTCGGCGACAGCAGGATGGCATTCATCTCAATGCCCTTCTCGCCGCCCGAGAACTTGGTCGCGCCGGCAATGGCGTCCATCGCGGTGCCAGCGGCAAGTTGTGCCGCAATCTCGCCCGCCGCCTTGCCCAGCTGGCGCGAATCCTTCCAGACCGAAACCGTCTGGGTGCCACGCGCCACCCGGTTGATCGCGGCAAGGTCGCCGTCCTGGCCACCCAGCGGCACATTCATGCCCTGTGCGGCCAGTGCCGCCGCCGCACCACCGGCCATGCCGTCGTTCTCGGCCAGAACCGCATCCACCGCGTTGTTGTTCGCGGTCAGGATCTGCTCCATGTTCTTCTGCGCGTTGTCGGGCTTCCAGCCGTCGGTATAGACTTCGCCGACGATCTTGATCGTGCCCGCCTTCACCGCCTCGCCGATCACCTTTTCCATGCCTTCGCGCAGGAAATTGGCGTTCGGGTCGCCGGGATCGCCCTTGATGATGGCATAGTTGCCGTCGGGCTTCGCCTTCATCACTTCCTCGGCGATGATGCGGCCCACACCGATGTTGTCGAAGGTCAGATAGAAGGTGCGGTTGTCTTCGATCAGACGATCATAGCCGACAACCGGAATACCTTCGTTGGCGGCCTTCTCGATGCCCGGCCCGATGGCGTCCTTGTCCCAGGCGTTGATGATCAGGGCGTCCACGCCCTGGCTGATCAGCGCGTCGATGTCGTTCAGCTGCTTTTCCGACGAGGCCTGCGCATCCGCCGAAATATAGGTGTCGCCCGCCGCTTCGATGGCCGCGATCATCGCCGCTTCGTCAATCTTCCAGCGCTCTTCCTGGAACTGCGCCCAGCTGACGCCGATCTTCTTGCCTTCCGCCAGCGCCGCCGACGAAAAGCCCACCGCCGCGATCACCGCAGCGAGAAAAACCTTCTGCATATTATCCTCCCGTTGGATTCGGCCTGCAAAGGCCGGTCCGGCAGATTCGCCGATACGAGAGAAAATTGCCGCTAATAATTTCAGTTGTCAAAATAAAAATCATGGGCAAAGCTATGAAAGCCGAAATTCCAACCGGAAATTCGCCGCAGCGCAGCGAAAAATGGGCAAGCTATCCATGATTTGGGTGGTTTTTACTTCGAGGACCGAAGAAATGGTGCTGCAAGTGCCAAAAGATGGTGGCGGAGCAGGCGGGCGCAAAGGCGTCGGCCCGTTGATTCCACCGCTGTCCGAAGCCCAGCGCCCGCTGCGTCAGCAGGTTTTTGAGCGGGTCCGCGCCGCAGGCCTGATTCCCCGCGTGCAACTGGCCAAGGAGCTGGCGGTCTCGCCCGCCTCGGTCACCACCATCACCCAGGAACTGATCGAAACCGGGTTGATCGAGGAAATCGCCGCCCCCCGCGAAGGCGATGCCGGGCGCGGCCGCCCCGCCGTGGCTCTGGGCGTGCGCGCCCCCGCCTTCCACGTCGCCGGGATGAAGCTGTCCGACCGCGAACACACCTGCGTCATCGTCGATTTCGCCGGCAAGCTGATCGCCGATGACGTGATCCCGCGCCGCCCCGGCCCGATGGCGCTGGACGAGTTGCTCGACGCCGTCGAAACCCTGCTGGACCGGGTCTGCGCCAAGGCCGGCATGACCCGCGCCGATCTCTCTGCCGTCGGCATCGGGGTGCCCGGCTTTGTCGATGTGGCCGAGGGCGTGGTCCTCTGGTCCTCGGTCCTGACCGACCGCCAGGTACCGCTTGCGGCAGCGGCCCGCGCCCGGCTGGGGCTGCCCGCCATTATCGACAACGACGCCAATCTGGTGGCGCTGGCCGAACTGTGGTTCGGCGCCGGCCGCGGTCTGGCCGATTTCGCCGTGGTCACCATCGAGCATGGCGTCGGCATGGGCTTCGTGATGAACCACCGCATCTATCGCGGCGCCCAGCGGGTGGGGATGGAACTGGGCCATACCAAGGTGCAACTTGACGGCGCCCTCTGCCGCTGCGGCCAGCGCGGCTGCCTGGAGGCCTACGTCGCCGACTACGCCCTGGCGCGCGAGGCGACCACCGCCCTGAACTGGGGCCACAAGGAAGGCCAATCCATCGCCGTCCTGCTGGAAAGCCTTTATGACCACGCCAAGGCCGGCAATGCCACCGCCCGCAGCATCTTCCGCCGCGCCGGGCGCTACCTGGCCGTCGGTCTGGCCAATGTCGTCAACCTGTTCGACCCCGCCCTGATCATCCTGTCGGGCGAGCGGATGCGCTACGACTACCTCTACGCCACCGAAACCCTGGCCGAGATGGACAACCTCGTGATCAACACCGGCCGCCCCCGCCCGCCGATCGAGATTCACGCCTGGGGCGACCTCCTTTGGGCCCACGGCGCCGCCGCACTGGCGCTGTCGGACGTGACCGAAGCCATCCTTTCCGGTCAGGCCCGTGAAATCGCGGCTCAGTAACCGCTGAAGTCATTGGCGGCGATCCCGGCCAGCACCGTTTCCATCGCCGCCACCCGATCGGCGCCTGCCTCGGTCACCGTCACGTCCAGCACCAGTGTCCCCCGCCCGTCGATCAGCGCCGTCAGCCCCTTGTCGGCCAGGTACAGCTGCACCCGCCCCCGGTAGTGAAAGACCCCCCGCGCGCCCATCTCGCCCTCGGCCTCGCGGCCCGCAAACCGCCCGTCGTCCGCCGCCGCCTCCAGCGCAAACGAACTGGTGGTCAGCGTCACCTGCATCGTCACCCCCGACTGCCGCGCAATCGTCTGCACAAAGGGCTCGACGCCGAAAAACCGATGGTCTGGATAATCCTTCGGCGGCGGCATCCCGGCCGGGGCGCGCCCGTTCAAGGCAGGCGGCAACATCGTCGCCAGCGTCCGGTGCTCGGCCTCCAGCAACTGCCGATGCGCCGCCAGCGCGGCCAGATAGTCCCGCACCGCCGGCCGCGCCGCAAAGGCCACCGAGTCAATCCCGGCCAGCGCCTCGGCCAGCCTGTCCATTGCATCCGGCACGTTGAAGTCCGCGCCCTCCGGCGTCGCCGCATAAGCAGCGATCACCGGCGACAGCCCCGCCGTCAGCTTGTCCGGCACCCGCATCACCATCGCACCTGCCTTGCCGAAAAAACGCGCATGGCTCTCCGGCAGCGTGCCATCCGCCATCCGGGCCTGAATCTGCGCAATCTCGGCCAGCCACACCGCCACAAGCGAGGCCGACACCCCCAGCACCAGCTTTGTCTCGCGGCGCTCGCCCCCCTCGATCCATTTGCAAAGGCTGTTGCCGACCGGCAGGAACATCCGGTTCGTCGGGCTGTCGTTCCCCGGCGCCGGCTTGCACTCCATCCCCTCGGGCTGCGGCGCCACCGCCTGCAACGCGGCAACGACGCCCACGGCCAACTCTGCCAGTTTCGCCTCGCTGTCGGCCCGCGCATTGGCGAATACCGGGCCGCAGGCCAACATCAGCACCAACGCAAGACGGATCATTCTTCCTCCAACAAGGCAGCCAGCCCGCGCCGGAAATCCGGGTAAAGCAGCGTCACACCCAGAATGCGCTTGATCCGGTCATTCCGCACCCGCTTTGATTCCGCATAGAAACTGCGCGCCATCGGGGTCAGGTCGGCCCTGTCGAAATCCACCGCAGGCGGCTCTGGCAAACCAAGCAGCCGCGCCGCCTCGCTCAGCACATCTTCCGGCGGGGCAGGGTCGTCGTCGCAGACATTGTACACCGCGCCGGGATGCGGATGGCGGATGCTGGCCTCCAGCACCTGCGCGATGTCATCCACATGAATCCGCGAAAACACCTGCCCCGGCTTGAGGATCCGCCGCGCCGACCCATTGCGCACCTTCTCGAACGGCCCCCGCCCCGGCCCGTAAATCCCCGCCAGCCGGAACACCTCGACCGGCAGCCCGGTCGCCTGCCATTGCGCCTCGGCCAGCACCCGCCAGCGCCCCCGCTCTGACGCGGGCGTCAGGGCGGTATCCTCATCCACCCATCCGCCCTGATGGTCGCCATAAACCGCCGTGGTGGAAAGATACCCCACCCATTGCGCCCCCGCCGCCGCAATCGCAGGCACCGCACGCAGGAACGGATCGCCCGCCGCATCCGGCCCGGCCGAGGCCAGAATATGGCTCGCCCGCGCCAAAGCAGGCGCCAGATCGCCGGGCCAGAGCAAGGGCTCCACCCCTGCGGCCCGCAACGCACCGGCCTTCTCGGGCGACCTTGTGGTGCCGATCACCGCCCCACCCTGCGGCAGCAACCGCCGGGCCAGTGCTGCGGCAGAATACCCATGGCCAAGCGACAACAGCATCTTCATGGCGCCGACTATCGCGGTCCCATCCCGCCATTGCAAGCCACCCGCCCCGCCACCATGCCCCGTCACCATGCCCCGCCGCTATGCCCCGCCGCTATGCCCCGCCGCTATGCCGGGCTGGTCAGCTCCGGCACCTTCACCGCAGGCCGAGTCGGGCCGCAGGCGCTGCCGGTGCTTCTGGCCCTTGCCCTGCCGTCGGCGCAATTCGCCCTTTCCATCAACCGCCGCGTCTGGGCTGCGGAAGGCTTTGACACCGCCCTTCAGGCGCTTCTGGCCAAAGGCCGCATCCGCGATCTGCAAACCATCGAAGTGCAGGTCTGCGGCCAGTCCGCCGCCGACATCGACCCCGCCCATGCCGCCGACCTCGCCGAAGTGGTGTTGTTCCGCGC
>JBATAV010000678.1:0-1687 GCA_049662025.1 Paracoccaceae bacterium
CAACCGGACCGACCGGCTTTCCACCCGCAGGCTGCCCAATGTGATGCGCTGCCGCGTCGGGTCATAGCGCAGCGCCACCTCGGCCTTGTCAAAGGCCACCGGCCGGGCATCGGGCGCGGGTTTCACCGCCCCCTTGCCCAGGGTCAGCGTCGCCTCGAACCCCTTCAGCGCGCCATCTTCGCCCAACTCCCCCAGCATCCGCCCCGAGATCGGCGCATCAAGCAGCCCCAGCACCGCCAGGGGCGGCGCCTGTGCCGCCAGATCCGCCGCCGACATGCCATCAAGATTGGCAATGATCCGCGCTGCGGAAGTGGTCTTGTCGGTCTCGATCACCAGCCGCGCCAGCGCCGGGGTCTCGCCGTCCAGAAGCGTCACGCTCAGTTCCGCCGCCAGCCCGCCCTCGCGGTTCTCCAGGGTCAGCCGTCCGTCGCCCAGCTGCCATTGCCGACCCGCGCGGGCATCGGTCAGCGTCAGCGTCAGCGCATCGGCCTCGATCACTCGCAGATCAGCCAAGGCGGGGCTGGAAAACATCCGGTCCAGCGCATCCAGCACCTCGGCGAAACTCTGCGGCGCGCGGGCACCGGAAATGCCGCCGATCGACAATCCGATCCGGCCCTCGGCATCGCGCAATGCCTCCAGATGCGCCCCCAGCAGCCGCACCGACGATGGACGCACCTGCCCCTTGACCGCCGCCGCCGGATCCAGCGCCACCGCAATTTCCGGCAGCGCCAGAATCGCCTTTCCCGAAGGCTCGATCAGCCGCAGGTCGCGCAGGCGAAAGCGCGGGGTGAAATCGCGGTCCAGCGCCAGCTCGATCTCGCCCACCGACAGCGCAGCCCCCGGCGGCAGATGGCTTTGCGAGATCGCGCGGTTCAGCCGGGTCTCGATCTCGGCCACCGCCCAGACCGGCAGCGAAATCGTCCGCCCGGTCAGCGCCATGCCGACCACCCCCAGGGCCAGCGCCAGCACGATCAGCGCCAGGGCCAGCCACAGCCCCACGCGCGACCGGTGACGATGCTGCAGCCGACGCCTGCCCCGCACCTTTCCCGGCGCCTTGCCCCGCGCCTTTCGGGGCGCCTCGGGCAGCGTTTCCGCCGCTGTGCTGTCGGTGCCCTCGGCCACGATGTCCCTAGCGATGCCCCTTGTGCCCGTCTTCTTGCGGGTCCACGCCCCCTTGCCTTTATCTTCGCGCGAAGACAACTAGAACACAAAGCATCGTGACACGCTTGGCAAGGAGATGCCCATGTTGACCGAAGGCACAATCGCCCCCGATTTCACCCTGCCCCGCGATGGCGGCAGCAGCGTCACGCTGTCGTCCTTTCGCCCCGGCAAGGTGGTCTTGTACTTCTACCCCAAGGACGACACCCCCGGTTGCACGCTCGAGGCGCAGGATTTCACCGCCGGCGCCGCCGATTTCGCCGCCGCTGGCTGCACCGTGATCGGCATTTCCAAAGACAGCGTGACGGCACATGACAAGTTCTGCGCCAAGCATGAACTGGGCATCATCCTGGCCAGCGACGAGGCCGGGCAGACCTGCGAAGACTACGGCACCTGGGCCGAGAAAACCATGTATGGCAAGACCTACATGGGCATCACCCGCGCCACCTTCCTGATCGACGGCGCCGGTCGCGTGGCGCAGGTCTGGCCCAAGGTCAGCGTCAAGGGCCACGCGGACGCGGTGCTGGCC
>JBATAV010000679.1:0-3831 GCA_049662025.1 Paracoccaceae bacterium
GGCAAGGGCTACGGCGCGCAAGTTCATGCGATCAGGCTTTTCCCGGTCATCTCTGGCGGCTGGGCCAGGCCCATCAACTGCAACAGCGTCGGCGCCAGGTCTGACAGCCGCCCCCCGTCGCGCAAGCTGGCGCCCTGCGGCCCGCCCACCAGAATGACCGGCACCGGACTGAGGGTATGCGAGGTATGCGGCCCGCCGGTTACCGGATCGACCATCACCTCGCAATTGCCATGATCGGCACAGATCAGCATCGCGCCGCCGGCGGCCTTTAGCGCGGCAAGCGCGCGGGTCAGCCCGGCATCCACCGCCTCTACCGCCTTGATCGCAGCGGGCAGGCTGCCGGTATGGCCGACCATGTCGGGGTTGGCGTAGTTGACCACGATCAGGTCATAACCCGCCTCGATCGCCTGCACGAAATGATCGGTGACCTCACCCGCGCTCATCTCGGGCTGCAGGTCATAGGTCGCCACTTTCGGTGATTGCGCCATGTAGCGGTCTTCGCCCGCGAAAGGTGCCTCGCGACCGCCGTTCAGAAAGAAGGTGACATGGGGGTATTTCTCGGTCTCGGCCAGCCGCATCTGGGTCAGGCCCTGCTTGGCCACCCATTCGCCAATCGTATTGGCAATGTCCTGCTTGGGAAAAAGCGCTGCCATGTAGGCGTTATGAGCGGTGGAATAGTCCACCATCCCCAGCAAAGCGGTCAGGCGCGGGCGGGGGCCGGTGTCGAACGCGCGGAAGCCCGGGTCGCCGATGGCGGCGAGGATTTCGCGGGCGCGGTCGGCGCGGAAGTTCAGGAAGAAAAGGCCGTCGTTGTCCTGCATGCCTCTGTAGTCGCCGATCACCGTGGCGGGCAGGAATTCGTCGGTCTTGCCAGCGGCGTAGCCGGCGGCAATGGCGTCTTGCGCGGTGGCGGCGGTGGCCACGCCCTGGCCTTGCACGATGGCGCGGAAGGCCTGTTCCACCCGCTCCCACCGGTTGTCACGGTCCATCGCGTAGTAGCGCCCGGTGACGGTGGCGATGCGCGCGCCCTTGGGCAACGCGGCCTCCAGTGCTGCGACCTGTTCGGCGGCAGAGCTGGGCGCCACATCGCGGCCATCGGTGATGACATGGACCTGCACAGGAACGCCTTCGGCGGCGATGATGCGGGCGGCTTCGATCATATGGGCCTGATGGGCGTGGACCCCGCCGGGCGAACACAGCCCCGCCAGATGCGCGGTGCCGCCGCTGGTTTCCAGCGCCGCGATGAAGGCGCGCAACGCGGGTTCGGTGGCAAAGCTGCCGTTCTCGATGGCCAGGTCGATCTGGCCCAGATCCATCGCCACCACGCGACCCGCACCGATGTTGGTATGGCCAACCTCGGAATTGCCCATCTGGCCGCTGGGCAGGCCGACGTCGGGGCCATAGGTGACAAGGGTGGAATGCGGGCAAGCCGCCCAAAGTCGGTTGAAGGTGGGCACATTGGCTTGCGCCGGGGCGCTGGTTGCGGGGTTCGGGCCGATGCCCCAGCCGTCAAGGATGCACAGGACGACGGGTTTCGGTGCGGGCATTGCAGTCTCCTACAGGCGCGTGCGGGCAGGCTCGTGCGGGGTTTTACGCCGCGGCGCGCGCGGCGGCAACCGGGCTAGCCCCGCAATGCCTGCTTTTCGCGCACCCGCTGCCGCCACAAGGTGAACAGCCCCGCCGCCACCACGATTGCAGCACCGATGACCACATTGGGCCGCAGCACCTCGTGAAACAGCACCAGCCCGATTGCGGCCACGATCACCAGCTGGAAATAGGCGAAAGGCTGGATCGACGACGCCTCGGCCAGCGCATAGGCGCGGATCTGCGCCCAGTGCCCGGCCAGCCCCATGGCACAAAGCGCCGCCATCAGGCCCCAGTCCGGCGCGGTCATTCCCTGCCAGTGCCACAGGCCCAGCGGTGTGCTGACCACCGCACAGATGATGCCGGTCCAGAAAAAGCTGACCGAGGCCTTGTCCTTGCGGGCAACATAGCGCGTCAGCAAGCTGTAGACCGCATACATCAACGCGGCCGCCAACGGCACCAGCGCCCAGGGCGACATCACCCCCGCGCCGGGCTGCAGGATTATCAACACGCCCGCAAAGCCGGCCATGATCGCCGCCCACCGCCGCCAGCCCACCTTTTCGCCCAGGATCGGGCCGGACAGCGCGGCCACCAGCAAGGGGTAGATGGTAAAGACCGCGTGGCTTTCGATCAGGCCCAGTTTGGTAAAGGCCAACACCATCACCCAGATCTCGACCACCAGGATCACCCCTCGGGCCAGTTGCAGCTGCGGGAATTGGGTGCGGGCGGTGGCCCGGATACCGCCCGGTGACCGGGCCGCCGTGGCAAGCACGAACAGCGCAAAGGCCCAGAAGCGGATCATCACCACGATCCACAGATTGTAGGTTTCGGCCAGATGGCGCGAGATGCCGTCCTGTGCGGCAAAGATCGTGGCGGCCATGATCATCAGCCAGACCCCGGCGCGGGCGTTCTGCGGCGTGGTCATCGGCGGCGCTCCTGGGTCAGCGCGTAGAGGCCCGCAGTCACGACGATGGTGGCGCCGATGGCGACCGGCAAGGTCAGATGCTCATGATAGACGGTCAGGCCGATCAGGGTGACAAAGACGATCTGCAGATAGGCATAGGGTTGTGCGCGGGCGGCCTCGATATGCTCGTAGCATTTCATCAAGAGGACATGCGACAGGACGGAAAGCCCGCTGTAGGTGGCCAGCGGCAGGATATCTTCGGGGCGGATCGGCTGCAGGTTGGGCAGGCCGATCAAGGTGGTCAGCACGGCGCCGACGATTGCAGGCCAGAACATCGCGGCAAAGCTGGGCACTGCGCGGGCGGTCAGCCG
The DNA here is from genome assembly GCA_049662025.1 of Paracoccaceae bacterium. Taxonomy (GTDB): domain Bacteria; phylum Pseudomonadota; class Alphaproteobacteria; order Rhodobacterales; family Rhodobacteraceae; genus Pseudogemmobacter. The sequence goes on from JBATAV010000679.1 coordinate 2,860, forward strand.
GGTCAGCACGGAATAGAGTGCGAACAAAAGGGCCGAGGTCAGCGGCAGCATCGCCGCCCAGGAGAACAGGCCCATCCCTGGCCGCAGGACAATGAGAACGCCAAGGGTGCCGACCCCCACTGCCGCCCAGCGCTGCCAGCTGAGCCTTTCGCCCAGGATCGGAACCGAGAGGGCAACGATCAGCAACGGGCAGATGGCAAAGATCGCGTGGCTTTCGATCAGGCCGATCAGGGTATAGCCCCAGACGATCAGGCAGATCTCGGCCACCAGCAGGATGCCGCGGATCAGATGCGCGGGCAGCCGGGCGGAGCGGATCGCGGCACGGGGCCCCTCGGGGCGGCGCAGGGCGAGGAGGATGACGAAACCGGCAAAGGCCCAGTAGCGGATCATCACCACCATCAGGGTGTTGTATTGCCCGGCGAGGCCTTTGGAGAAGCCGTCCTGCGCGGCGAAGGTGGCGACCGCGGCGACCATCAGGAGGATGCCGAGTCGGGGGTTCTTCGAGGCGGCGAGGGCGGCGGTCATGATGGGGCCGCGTAGCATGGCGGCGGGGCGGGTTACAGGGGGGATTTCGGGGGGACGCAAAGGACTCCGCCGGGGGTGTCCCGAGTCGGGACGGGGGAGTGGGGCGAGGAAAATCAAGGTGTTGGCATGGTGGAGTTAAGGGTTTGTTAGGGATTGGGTGCAGGGGGATCGTGCGCCAGGAATGGGCCGCCTGCGCGGTGTTCGGGTGGTTTTGGGGGGATCGGTGCGCAAAAAACGCACCTTACAGGTCGAGAGCGCCCTGGCTTTGGGAATCCTTTTCGCGGGCGGCGCGTTTGAAGGTGTCGTTGTGGCGGGCGGGCAGGTTGACGGCGCGGGCGCGGGCGTCGATGGCTTGCGCTATGGTCACGATCTGGATGCGGGGCACGGGGGCAAAACCGGTCGCTTCGAACATGCCTGCCTGCTTGGCCCATTCGACCATCTTCGAGG
>JBATAV010000680.1:0-2191 GCA_049662025.1 Paracoccaceae bacterium
CCGCACCCCCGCGCAGGCCGGCATCAGCCGCACCAGATCGGCGACAAAGGCGGGCAGGGTGGTTTTGGCGCCGAATGGCACGCCGGTGCCGAACACCGCCTCGGCCAGGTGGCGCCGCCCCGAGACGCGCAGGCGGCGGTTGTCGTTCAGCCAGCAGCCGGTGCCCTTTTCGGCCCAGAACATCTCGTCCTTGGCCGGGTCATAGACCACCGCCGAGACGACCTCGCCCTTGTGCTCCAGCGCGATCGACACCGCCCAATGCGGCATGCCGTGCAGGAAGTTGGTGGTGCCGTCCAGCGGATCGACGATCCAGCGCCGGGTCGGGTCCTGGCCCGCCGCTTCGCCGGTTTCCTCGCCCAGCCAGCCATAGGTCGGGCGGCCGCCCATCAGCTCTTCGCGGATCAGCCGTTCCGCCTCGCGGTCGGCCCGCGTCACGAAATCACCCGGCCCCTTGGTCGAGACCTGCAGGTTCTCCACCTCGCGGAAGTCCTTGACCAGGGCGCGGCCAGCCTTGCGGGCGGCCTTGATCATCAGGTTCAGGTTGGCGCTGCCTTGCATCGGCGGACTCCTCGGCTACAGCCGGGCGTCCTAGCGGCAAAAGCCGAGAAAGGAAAGACCGGGCAACCGCGATGGCCCGGCTATTGCACGATCGTGACCCGGGTGTTCTGCATCCCTTCGGCCTTGACCATCCTGAACAGGATCTTCGCATTCTTCGGATGCAGCCGCACGCAGCCGTGGCTGGCCGGCTTGCCCAGCCGTTTCACCGCATCGGTGCCGTGGATGGCGTAGTTGCCGTGGTAGAAGATCGCCCAGGGCATCGGCGCGTTGTTGTAGCGCCTTGATCGGTGGTCGCGCGACAGGAATTCCGGCGTCCAGCTTCCGGCCGGGGTGACATAGCCCGACTTCGCCGTCGACACCGGCCATTCGAAAAGCTTGCGGCCCTCGTGAAAGACCGTCATCACCTGCCGCGAGATCGACACCCGCACTTCGACCCGTTCGGCCAGCGCCGGCGCGAAATTCGCAAGCGCAATCGCCAATCCCAACACCAGCGCCGTCAAGAAATTCCGCATCCACCGTCTCCGCCGGGCGGAAATCCCCGCCATGTCGGCAAGGTTCCGCGCATGGCGGGGCAAGTCAACGGTCCTTGCGCGCGGTTGGGGTCAGGATTTCCGCAGCGGTGACGGATGCGCCACGGGCGCGGGCAGGGCGGCAACCGCCTCGGTCAACTCGCGCAAGAGCTTGCGGCGGATCGTTTCGGGAAAATCGAACTGCGACTCGGCCACTTCGACAAAGGCGCCGGGGCCGCGGATCAGGGTCTTGCCGAAATACTCCACCAAGCCGATCTCGTGCACATGGATCGCCAGCGCGTTCACCGTTACCCCCTGCCAGTCATAGGCCGCATAGACCCGGCCCGGGCTGCGGCCCTGATTGTTCTGCCCGTCGCCCGAGACATCGATCACCCGCCGCCCGCATTGCGGTGCCGTGTCCAAAAGCCGGCGGCCAAAGACCAGCGCCTCGCCCAATGCCGTCAACTGGCGCGTTTCCGGTTGCCGCGCGATGCGCATCCTGGCCGCCACCTCGGCCAGATCGCGCGGCGATCGGACCAGCACCCAATCCACCAGCACCTCCTGATAGCCTTCGCCGCTCCACTGATAGACCGCCAGCGCCACGTCGCCCGCAGGCGCCAGGAAGGCCGTCTGCACCTGCAGATCCTCCAGCGCCAGGGCCAGCCCCTCGGTCTGAATGGCAAAATCCTGGGCGTCGATCGAGCGCGAGACATCCATCGCCAGCACCAGCGCCAACCGGCACTCGGCCGCCACCGGCAGGGGCAAAAGCATCAGCGCGAAGATCAGGGCCTTCATGCAGCTCTCCGGGGTCAGATCGGGGGCCAGACCGGGGCCAGACCGGGGCCAGATCGGGGGCCGTATCCGGCAACATCCGGCAACCCTAGCCGATTTCCCGCCAATCGGCGAAGGTGAAATGCAGCTTTGCCGTGTTACGCCCCGCCCGCTTGCGCGGCAAAGAACGCCTCCGGCCCCGCCGCCTCCTGCAACCGCCCCGCGCCAATCTGCCAGAACCGCCCGCACCATCTGCGTCTTTCCCGCCCCGTTCGGGCCCAAGAGAACCACCCGGTCGCCCGGCTCAACCCACAGCTTTGGCAGGCGGAACAGCACCCGCCCATCCGGTGCCG
>JBATAV010000681.1:0-3552 GCA_049662025.1 Paracoccaceae bacterium
GCGCGCTTGGCGGGCCGGACCGGAGTGTCGGCGCGGGTCCGTTCGGTTCGGGTCGCCCTGGGCGCGGCGCTGTTCGCCTGGCAACCGTGGCCGACCTGACTTTGGCCGCAACGTGCCGGGGCAGGACGGCCGCGATCCGATGCGACAGCACCGTCCGCTCGCTTGGAGACAAGGCCCGCAGAACTTGGGTCAGTCGCCCGGCGACCTCGATCCGCACCAGCATTTCGGCAAGATCGGCATCGGCCAACGCCGTGGCCTCGGGCCACACATCTGAAAGCGTCTCGACCCCCTCTGGGCCGGGCATGCCTGCCACCACGGCCAACAAGCGCGTCGCGACGAATGCCACGGTGTCTTCGTAGACCCGCGAGCCCGAATTTACGAGCGCTGCCGACGGTAAGACCGACCCGATCCGCAATGCCCGCGCAACGATGGCATCTGCCAGATCCTCGCCGAAGCTTTCTGCCGCCTCGGTTGATGCAAGGTCGTCTGACCCAAGGCGCAGCCGAAGGTCCAGATGGTCAACGCGGACAACAGCCGCAGCGCCAAGGCGGGCATGAAGGCGGCGATGCGCAGCGGCAAGAACTGCGGGTAGAAAATCCTGTTCGGCGCTTTGCTTCACGCCGTCCGCGGCCCGGCGCATGGACGCCGGAGCGCAAAGCCGCAAGGCCAAACTGTCGACTTGCACGCGGTCCATCGCCTTAGGGCTGGGCGTCAACCACCCGGCCAGCAATTTCGCGCCAGGCCGCAGCGGTGAAGCCCTTTCCGCGCAGATGCACGCTTGCGGCCTTGCGGACGGCGGCCAGCGTTCCGGGTTCGGTCAGGTCGGACCGGATGAACGGATCAGCCGCCTCGCGCCCGGTTGCCACATCGGCGATGGCCGCAGCCGCAGTCGTCACGACGCCAAGCGCTGCGCCGTATAGCAGAGCCATCGGCTTTTCCGCCGCGGCCCTGTCGGCGAAACCGGTATTGCCCGCCAATGCGACGAGGGCCTGTTTCAAGGCACGCTCCGGTCCGGACTCCGCAAGATCCTTGACCGTCGAAATCCCGACAGAATCCAGCGCCTTGACCAGTGGTTCGACCAGCGCGTTTTCGGCTGCCGGTTGCAGGTCCGCCAGGGAGGTTTCGGCTGACAGGGCATGGACGAAATCCGAGATCGGCGCCTTGGCCATCGCGGGTGCTGCGGAAACCTCTCTTGTGATGAAGGCGTCCATCAAGGCGTCCCGGTGTCCGAATGGGCGTATCCCCCGGATCGGCTCGAACAGAGTAAGGCCCTGCCCGTCCACTGCCACCCGCTGGATCGAGGAGGCGGTTGACAGTTTCAGATCGTCCCCCCGCATGAGCATCTCCAGCGCGCGCGCCACAAAGTTGAGCGGGCCGACCGTCCGCGAGAACCCGCTGAAGGGCACACCTTCGATGGACGATGCCTTGTCAAAGCCTTTGCCCAGCCCGATGCCGCCGCGTCCCATCGGCAGGAAGGCTTGGTGCCCGGCGGCGAGGTCGAAGTCGGGCTTGGACGGCATTGGCGCGCGCGACACACAGCAAATCCAGCTTGCCAGCCGGGTCGCCGTGACATCAAGCGGTGCCAGACCGAACTGGCCGCTCCAATGGGTCAACAACGGCCCGGTCAGCACATAGCGGCGGTGGGCCCATTCATCAAAGCACAGGATCTTGCCCTTGGGCGAGATTTCGACGCATCCAAGGAAGATGCCATGGGCATCGCAGTCACAGCGCGGTCCCTTATAGTGGAAACCACAGCACCATTCGTCGAAAAGCAACTTGAGACATTTTTCGACTCCGGCCGCGCCCTTTTCAGTGATGTCGATGCCCCAGATGATCCGCCACGCAAGCCAGGTTATCATCCAGGCCAGTGCCTCCTCGACCGGCCCAACCTTGACGTCCTTGGGATCGTCGCAGGGTGCAGAGCCCAAAAGGCCACGGAACCAGCCGCTGAGCAGCGCCATCGCAAGCGTGCGCAGTTTGGACGCTATATCACCGCGACCGCCCAGCCCTTCGGCAAGCAAGGTGGCGCAATTCTGCCTGCGGGCAATCGGCTCGACCGAGGCGACTTTGGCGGACAGGGTCACGCCGGTTTGGTCGCGCTGTGCAGAAAGCGAATATGTGACACGACGGGCTTCAGCGGCGCCAAGAAGCGGGACCATGTCGATCTCGACCGTCGCGCCCACTTTGGCGTCAAGTGCGGTGCCCGGGTGGATGATGAAGACACCCATCAATGTGTCGGCCACCGGTGCCTCGATCCCGTCCTTGGCGACCCGGGTAAAGATCCAGCCGGCTGCAGGCTCCAGCCCAAGGCGGAACTTGGTGGCCGCATCGCCGGGACGCAGAAGATCGGCGCTGTCAGCCGCTTCGGTGCCCGCCCGGCCCAGGACCCCGCCGAGCGCCGAGTCGTCAGCCGCAAAACCGGCGATGCTGGTCACGGCATGGGGCATTTGTGGCGTCAGAACCGGGTCAGGCAGAGCCACGCCCGCGTCGGCAAGTGCCTTGCGGATGACCTCGATCTTTTCAGAAAACCGCTCGATCGGGCCTTTGGGTGGCGGAGGTGGCGGTGGGATCAGCCGCAGCCGCACCGTTTCGCGCACCGCACCATAGCGGCATCCCATCGGCCGTTCTGCGCAAGGGTCCTCGAATACCTGGCGGGGTTCTTCGGGGCATTCGACATATTCAAGGAAAAGGCAGGCCACGACAGGACTATCCGGTTTGTCGCAATTGCAAGGATCGTCGCGCTTTGCCAGAAGCTTGCGGAAATCTTCAGAGCAGGTGTCGATCAGGTCACATTCGGGCACTGTTTCGGGGCACTCGACCACGAGGTCATCGCCACAGCACGACAGGCCGTAGCCCGGGCACACGGTGAAGGAGCGGGCCTTGGCATCCCATTCGACCGACAGGCCCCAGACCACGCCACTGCCAAGTGCGCGGTTGGTCAGGCGGCGTTTCATCTGCCAATAGCCCTGTTCGCGTTTCATGTCGGCTTCGCTCAGCACCATGCCGTCGAAGAACTCGGTCCGCGCCAGCCCGCCGTGGAAAGCGCCGGGAACGCAGGGTTTGAAATCGTGTCGTGGTTTTACGGTCATGGCTCAGACCTCAACGGCAAAGTTGCAGCGACAGTCCTGCGCGTCCTGCGGCGCGGGCAGGCATCGGGCGGGTTTCTGGGGGGGTGGGCAGATGGCGTCGGGCAGACAGCCCAAAATCGAGCAGACCAGCGTTTCGACGCAATGACCAAGGTTGGGTTGCTTTTCGTCGAAGTGGCAATCGTCGTCGCAGATCTCGTCGCCCAGACAGCGCAGAAAGTCGCAGAACGCGACCTTGAAGCATTCGCGTACCCGCCATCGGGTGTCACAAGAGACTGTGGTGACAGGTGCGCAGTTTCCGTTTTTGTCGTAGCGCGCTGGTGCAAAATGGTGGCCATGGCCACAGCGTTCGCAGGACCCCGACCTGCCGCCGCAGTCGCAGTCGCAGCCGGAATGGCCGGACCCGCCGCAGTTGCAGCCATCGCCGAGGTGACCGCCGCCGCCACAGCCGCAGCCGGAGCCACCC
>JBATAV010000682.1:0-11455 GCA_049662025.1 Paracoccaceae bacterium
GCCCGCGCCGACTACATCATCGAGACGCTCACTCTCGACTCCGCCCGCTCCACAGTCAAAGATGTGATCGCTGACATTCGCCGGAGCGCCCATGCGTGAGATCGTCTTAGACACCGAAACCACCGGCTTTGACCCGGCCGAGGGCGACCGCATTGTCGAGATCGGCGCCGTGGAGCTCTACAACCACCTGCCGACCGGCCGCACCTGGCACCAATACATCAATCCCCAGCGCACCATGCCCGCCGGCGCGTTCGAAGTGCACGGCCTGGGCGACGATTTCCTGCGCGACAAGCCGGTCTTCGCCGTCATCGGCCAGGCCTTTCTCGATTTCATCGAAGACGCCAAGCTGGTCATCCACAACGCCAGTTTCGACATGAAATTCCTCAACCACGAGCTTCGCCAGATCGGCCTTCCCGAAATCCCCTGGGCCCGCGCGATCGATACCCTTGCCATCGCCCGCCAGAAATTTCCCGGCTCCCCGGCCTCTCTTGATGCACTGTGCCGCCGCTTTGGCGTCAACAATTCCGCCCGCGAAAAGCATGGCGCGCTTCTCGACAGCGAAATTCTGGCCGAAGTCTATCTGGAGCTGATCGGCGGCCGCCAGCCCGACCTGGTGCTTGCCCCCGCGCAAAGCCAATCCCGGCAGGCGATCGACAGCTCCGATTGGCGCCCCCGTCCGCGGCCCGAACCGCTACCCCCCCGCGTCACGCCGGAAGAAGAGGCCGCGCATCTGGCCTTCGTTGCCAAACTGGGGGAAACCGCGATCTGGCTGAAGCGCCGCTAGTCTGGCCGCGTCCAGCCCGAAGGGCCGTCCTGTCGCGGCGGCGTGACCTCGGTATAGTCGCCCTCAAGGATCACCGTCTCTTCCCGCTCCCTGGCCCGCTGCCCAGGACGCGAGAAATGCATCCGCCGCCCCAGCGCCGCGGCAGCCATCGCCTGCACCGGCGGCAACAGCAACAGCAGACCCACTGCATCGCTGAAAAACCCCGGCAAGATCAGCAGCAATCCGCCCAGCATTCCCAACGCCCCGCCCGCCGCCAACCGCGCCGGGTCGCGCAGCCCGTCACGCAACGCAAAGGCCTGCCGCGCCGCCTGAAATCGCAGCACCAGAACCCCCAGCATCGCCGACACGACCACCCAAGCCAGGGTCGGCCACATACCGATCTGCCCGCCGATCACCACAAACAGCGCGATCTCCAGCATTGGCCAGCCCAACAACAGCACGAAAAGCCACATCCGGCGCATTCCTCCAAAAGTTCATCGCCCCCCGCTGGTTTACTTGGCGGGGCCTGCATCCTACATAAGATCAAACACGCCCCGCCCCAAGGTGGGACGCGACGTTGTGCAAAAGGGTATCTGATGAGCTCGCAACTGATCCAACTTCTGGTCCTGGCCGGGATTGCGGTCTTTCTGATCCTCAAACTCCGCTCGGTCCTGGGCACCCGCGATGGCTTTGAAAAGCCGCCGCTGCCGCTGGATGACTTGCGCCCGCAGGTTCGCCGCGAGTTCGAGGTGATTGAGGGCGGCCCCGACCTCGACATCACCGATCACGTTCCCGATGGCTCTACCTCGGCCAAGGCGCTGGCCGCGATGAAAAAGGCCGAGCCGTCGTTTACCGTCGGCCCCTTCCTGCAAGGCGCGCGCGGTGCCTATGAGATGATCCTGATGGCCTTCGAAAAGGGAGAGCTTGACCGTATCCGCCCCTTCCTGTCCGATGAGGTCGAATCCTCTTTCGCCGAAGTCGTCGCAGACCGCGAAAAGAAGGGCCTGACGGTCGAGTCGAACTTCTTCGGCCTCAAGGAGATGGTTCTGCACGAGGCCACCTTCGACCAGACCAGCGGTTTCGGCGAAATAACCATCCGTTTTGTCGGCGAACTCACCTCGGTTGTTCGCGACAAGTCCGGCGAAATCGTCGAGGGCGATGCCAAATCCGTCAAGCGTCAGCGCGACGTCTGGACCTTTGCCCGCAAGATGGGCGCCGACGATCCGAACTGGCAACTAGTGGCCACCGGCGACTGACCCTTGACATGCGGCGGCTCTGGCGCAACCTCTGTCTGGCGGTGGGTCTGATGGCCGCCACCCCCGCACCCGCGCAAGTCCTTGATTTCGAAGCGTTGGAAGGCTGGCGTGAAGATGATCACGCCGCCGCCCTTGCCACCTTCCTTGCCACTTGCGATCTGATCGAGGCGCCCGACTGGCGCCCGATCTGCACCTTGGCCGCCGATGTGCCGAAAGACGGCACCTCTGCACGCGCGTTCTTCGAACTCTTCTTCAAGCCCGTCGTCATTGGCGATCCACCCGCCCTTTTTACCGGCTATTTCGAGCCCGAACTGAACGGCTCGCCCGTCCGCACCCCGCGCTTTGTCTGGCCGATCTACCGCAAACCGCCCGAGGTCACGGACGGCCAGCAATATTATCCCCGCTCGGTGATCGACGGCGGCGCGCTGGCTGGCCGGGGGCTGGAAATTGCCTGGCTTGACGACCCGATCGATGTCTACTTTCTCCAGGTCCAGGGCTCGGGCCGCATCCACATGGCTGACGGCCGCGTGCTGCGCGTCGGCTACGGCGGCAAGAACGGCCAGCCTTACCGCTCCATCGGGCAGGAATTGGTGCGCCGCGGCCTCTTTACCGCTGATCAGGTCTCGGCTCAGGTGATCCGCGCCTGGGTCAAGCGCAACCCCGCCGCCGGCCAGGATCTGATGAACCACAACCCCTCTTACGTCTTCTTCCGCAAGCTGGCCGACCTGCCCGCCGACAAGGGCCCGCTTGGCGCCATGGGCCGGTCGATAACCACAATGCGCTCGGTCGCCATCGACCCGGTGTTCACCCCCCTCGGTGCCCCCGTCTGGGTCGAGAAATCCGGCAGCAGTCCGATCCGCCGCCTGATGGTCGCGCAAGATACCGGCGGGGCGATCAAGGGTCCGCAGCGGGCCGATATTTTCTACGGCACTGGCGCTCAGGCGGGCGACGACGCGGGCACCGTCAAGGACGGCGGGCGGATGATCCTGCTTTTGCCCATCGACCGCGCCTACGCCATGTTGCCCGAGGGCTAGACATGTCCAGACGCCGCTCCTTGCGCCCCGACGAGGTCGAGTTGTGGCAAGCCGTCGCACGCACCGCCCGCCCGATGCACCTGGCGCCCCGCTTGTTGACCGATGTCGCACCGGAAGGGCCGTCGAAACAGCCGGGCCACCCTCGTTTGCCGCAATTCCACCTTGGCGAACGCGCCCCAACCCAGACCCGGCTGCCCGATCTGGCCCCGAACCTTGCCGATCACACCCTGCGGATGGACGCCCGCACCCATACCCGCATGACCAAGGGCAAACTTGCCCCGGAGGCCCGCGTCGACCTGCACGGACTGACCCTGGCCGAAGCTCACCCCGAGCTGATCCGATTTGTCCTGAACGCCCAGTCGGCAGGCTTGCGGCTGGTGCTGGTCATCACCGGCAAGGGGCGGATGATGCATGAACCCGTGCCCCGCCCGATTGGCGCCCTACGCCATCAGGTGCCGCATTGGCTGCGCCTGCCGCCCCTGTCCCAAGCCGTCCAGCAGGTCGCCGAGGCGCACCTGAAACACGGCGGCACCGGCGCTTTCTATGTTTATCTGCGCCGCCGTTAGTGGGGCGTCGCCACCGCTTCGACCGGCGCCAGAATCACCGACGTGGCGTTTTGCACCGTCAGCACCACACCCGGCAGCAGCCCCACTCGGGCGTCGGCCCGGAACGCCGCGTCCAGATTGGCAATGCTTCCCAGCAGTTGAATCAGCGCCGGCGAGGTTCCAACATTGAAATGCCCCGCGCCCACGTCAAACGCCGCCGTATCCAGATAGGTCAACTCCAGATCCGCGATGGGGGTCAGGTCCGTCAGGTTTCCCAGCCGCTCGGGGTTTCCCGCGATCCGCGACGAAATCCCCAGGACCGTGTCCTTGCGGTTGCCAAAGATCAGGAACGGTTGCGGCAGCCCACCCATCGCATGGGCCTGCGCGCGAAACAGATCCACATCCAGATCCGGAGAGATCAGGATCACCCCGCCCAGCGCGTTCATAACCATCTTGTCGCCCCGGATCGAGGCCTGACGCAGGGTCTCCATCGTCAGCGCGGCGCCCATCGAATGCGCCACGATTATCACCCGCCGCGCGCCCGCCTTCACCACCTGCTGCAACAGGTCCTCCAGTCCGTCGCGTCCAAACAGCGCCGAATCGCGGTCATAGACATAGCCCAACGCCGATCCCCGGCTGGGCCAGGCATAATGCACCGCCACCCCGGGCACCTTCAGGTCGTAGTGCATCTGCGCCACTCGGTAGACGCCTTCGGCCATGGTGTTGTTGAAGCCGTGAACGTAGATTACCACGTCCGTCTGCGTCCGTCGCCCCATCGCGCCACGCAGTTCCTTGCGGAAATCGGCGGCATCGTCAAAGGGCACCGCGTCCAGCGTCAGGAAATCCTTGGTCGGGTCGGCGCGCGTCGCGTTGCGCGGCCAGGTGACCTTGCCCACCTCGCGGTCAAATGGCACCAGAATGTCATAGCGCAGGAAGGCCGCCTTGTCGGCCCGGGCAAAGCCGAAGGCACCGTCCTCTTTCTTGCGCGAGGTGCCGACAAAGATCGTCTCGCGCACCCCGGCATCCGAAACCAGGGCGGCCTTTTCCGGCGGAAGCTGGTCCAGCATCACGAACTCGCCGCGCGGCGAGCAGGACAAAACCAGAAAGGCGATGACGAAGATCAAGGTGCGGCGCATCATCCATCGATGGATCATTGGCTTTTGGCTCCCGGTCAAGAGCAATACGCTCCCCTCCCGGCGCCTTTCCGCCGTGACTCTGCTTGCGCTGAAACATATCAACGGGCAAAGCCACAGATCCGGGGGCCACCATGCCTTTCCCTCTCGCCGGCAAGACGGCCCTTGTCACCGGTGGCGCCCGCGGCATCGGCCTTGCCGCCGCCCGTGCCCTGGCTGGTCTGGGTGCTAGCGTCACCTTCACCGCACGCAGCCCCGCAAGCCTTGCCGCCGCCGAAGCCGCCCTTGAAGGCACCGCAAACGGCGTCCTTTGCGACATCACCAACCGCGCCCGCCTGGCCGAAGTCACCGCGCCCGGCTTCGACATCCTGGTGAACAACGCCGCCACGATTGCCCCCATCGGCCGCATCACCGAGATCACGACTGAGGCCTTTTCGGCAAGCGTAGAGACGAATCTGATCGCACAGTTCGATGCCATCCGGCTCTGCCTGCCACGCATGCTGGCCAGGGGTCGCGGCACAATCGTCACCATCTCCTCCGGCGCGGCGCATCGCCCGCAAGAGGGCTGGTCGGCCTATTCGGCTGGCAAGGCGGCGCTGGCGATGCTGACGAAATCGGTGCATCTGGAATACGGCGCGCAGGGCATCCGCGTCTTCTGCCTCGCACCAGGTGTGGTCGATACCGGCATGCAGGCGGCAATCCGTGCCTCCGGTCTCAACCCGGTGTCACGACTGCCGCGCGAAAGCCTCACCCCGGCCGAAGAACCTGCCCAGGTCGTCGCCTGGCTCTGCACGGCGGCGGCCGATGCCCTTTGCGGCCAGGAGCTTGACGTCCGCAGCCCGGATCTGCGCGCCGCGGCCGGACTTGCGCCCTTGGCCTGACGGCTTCCGCCCGCTAACCTGTCTGCGACCAGACAAAGGAACCCCAGATGAAATTCTTCCGCTACGGCCAACCCGGACAGGAAAAGCCCGGCCTTCTGCACACCGATGGCACTTTGCGTGACCTCTCCTCCCATATCCCTGATCTGGCGGGCGATGTGCTGACCCGCTTGCCCGATCTGGCCCGCATTGACGCTGCCAGCTTGCCCGTCGTGCCCGGCACCCCCCGCCTTGGCCCCTGCGTTGGCGGCACCGGTAAATTCATCTGCATCGGGTTGAACTATTCCGACCATGCAGCCGAAACCGGCTCAAAGGTCCCGCCTGAGCCGATCATCTTCATGAAGGCAAATTCCGCCATCTGCGGCCCCAACGACCCGATCCTGATTCCCCGCGGCAGCGAGAAAACCGATTGGGAGGTGGAACTGGGCGTCGTCATCGGCAAGCCCGGCAAGTACCTGACCAAGGCACAGGCCCTTGATCACATCGCCGGCTACTGCGTCATAAACGACGTCTCCGAGCGCGCCTTTCAGACCGAACGCGCCGGCCAATGGACCAAGGGCAAAAGCTGCGACAACTTCGGCCAGACCGGCCCCTGGCTGGTAACCCCCGACGAGGTCCCTGACCCGCAGAACCTGAAGATGTGGCTCAAGGTCAATGGCCAGACCATGCAGGACGGCACGACTCAAACCATGGTCTACGGCGTCGCCCACCTCATCGCCTACCTCAGCCAGTTCTTCACCCTCCACCCCGGCGACATCATCTCCACCGGCACGCCCCCCGGTGTCGGCATGGGCAAGAAGCCGCCGCTTTACCTCAGGGAGGGCGACACGGTTGAACTCGGCATCGACGGCCTCGGTATCCAGAAGCAAACCTGCAAACAGGACTGACCCCGCCCTTCATCTTGGCAAAAATATTCCACGTGGGTCCGGGGGCGTGAAGCCCCCGGCCTTTCCGCCCAGCGCAAGCGCTTACAAAACGTAGCGCGAAATATCCGCAGACCGCGCCAGCGCCCCGACATTCGTCTCGACGAAGGCTTCGTCCACCACGACCTCGTCGCCTCCCCGGTCCGGCGCGGTAAAGGACAGCTCCTCAAACACCCGCTCCATCACGGTATAAAGCCGCCGCGCCCCGATATTCTCGACGCTGCGGTTCACCTCGGCCGCAATCCGCGCCAGGGCCGCAATCCCGCCGTCGGTGAACGTCACCGCCACGCCTTCAGTGCCCATCAGCCCGGCATATTGCAGTGTGAGCGCGTTCTCTGTCTCGGTCAGGATGCGCACAAAATCACCCTCGGTCAGCGCCGCCAATTCAACCCGGATCGGCAACCGCCCCTGCAATTCAGGCAGAAGATCCGATGGCTTGGCAATGTGAAACGCCCCCGACGCGATGAACAGCACATGGTCCGTCTTTACCGGCCCGTATTTGGTCGAAACCGTCGTCCCCTCGATCAACGGCAGCAAATCCCGCTGCACCCCTTCGCGCGAAACATCCGCCCCGCGCGCATCCGCCCGCGCACAGATCTTGTCGATCTCGTCCAGAAACACGATGCCATTCTCCTGCACCGCCTCCAGCGCGGCCAGTTTCACCGCCTCGTCGTCCAGCAGCTTGTCCGCCTCCTGCCCGATCAGCACATCATAGCTTTGTGCCACCGTCAGCCGCTTGCGGCTGCCCCGCCCGCCAAAGGCCTTGAACAGATCCTGCAGCCCCTGCAACTGCATCTCCATCCCCGGTCCGCCGCCCATCATCGGCATCGCCGGGCCAGCATCGACCACTTCGATCTCGATCATGGTGCCGTCCAGCTCGCCCCGCCGCAGCTTGCCCCGGAACATCTCGCGCGTCTGCTCGCGCGCATCCTTCCCGGCCAGCGCCTCGATCACCCGATCCTCAGCCGCCGCCCGCGCCTTCTCGGCCACATCCTCGCGCATCCGCGCCCGCGTATCGGCAATCGCCACATCCATCAGATCGCGGACGATGGAATCCACATCGCGGCCGACATAGCCCACCTCGGTGAACTTCGTCGCCTCCACCTTCAGGAATGGTGCCTTCGCCAGCCGCGCCAACCGCCGCGCAATCTCGGTCTTGCCCACCCCAGTCGGCCCGATCATCAGGATATTCTTCGGATACACCTCATCCCTCAAATCATCCGCCAGCCGCTTCCTCCGCCAGCGGTTGCGCAAGGCCACCGCCACCGCCCGCTTGGCATCCTTCTGCCCAATGATGAACCGGTCCAGCTCCGACACGATTTCCCGAGGCGTCAAATCAGTCATGCTTCACTCCGGCATGGAATAGGGCGGCAACCGCCCCTTGCCGGGAAACTCCGGCAACAGCTTCATCACCCGGGCCCGCAACTGCACCCACCAGGTGCCAATCGCGGTGATGAGGGCGCCCAGCACGATCAGGATGAAAATCCATTGCGACCCGTCGCCTTCGCCCATCACCCAGGCAATCACCAGCGCGATATAGGCAATCGCCGCCGTCAGAAAAGACCGCCGGTCAATCACCAGCGCCAGCAGGGTGATCACCAGCAGCGCCACCGCCAGCAACCCGATCCGCCCCGACCCGCCCCCGCTCAACAGTGTCACCGCCACCGTGTTCACCAGCGCGGGCGCTGCCAGAAGGTGACACCAGAACGCCGTCGCGGCATGCCGCCCCAGTCGATGCGGATCGCGGGTGTCAAACCACATCCCCACCAGAAACGCGCCAATCCCGAACCCCAAGGTCGCCGAGGCAAACACCGGGCTTTCGCGCAGATCGAACAGCCCGTCCATCCCCCCGCGACCCATCATAAAACCGGTCAGATTCGCGGTCGAAGCAGTCAGCGCATAAATCGCACCTAACACGAACATCCCGGTCAGAAAGGCCGAGAACGGCAGCCGGAACCGCCGATACCACGCCACCATTCCCGTCGCCGCCAGTGCAAAGGCCAACACCGCGACCGCCCGCTCATCCATCCCGCCTTTACCCAGCAGCGTCCCCGCAAAGATGAACAGCCCCGTCCCGAAGGCCGTCGCCAGCACCATCGACGGCAGCGTCATCCGCCGCTTCAGTGTGAAATACCCCGCCCACCACCAGGCTATCCCCGCCGTCAGCAACGGTATTGCCACCAGCAGGCCAAAGCCGCCGAACCAGACCAGCATCGCCGAAACCCCGCTCAGCAGGATCACCAGA
The DNA here is from genome assembly GCA_049662025.1 of Paracoccaceae bacterium. GTDB lineage: Bacteria > Pseudomonadota > Alphaproteobacteria > Rhodobacterales > Rhodobacteraceae > Pseudogemmobacter. The sequence goes on from JBATAV010000682.1 coordinate 8,778, forward strand.
CCGATCGAGATGAAAATCTCCGAAAACCCGCGAAAGAACTCGAACGGCTCATCCTCAGACGGCATCATCGCCCGCCGCCCCTCGCGCGCGTCCACCAGCGCCCGCAACCGCGCCGCCTGCGCTTCGTCCAATATCCCCGCCGCAACGGCAGACCGCAGATCCTCAGGCGTCATTCACAGTCACTCCACAAATCCAGCTTCATCTTGGCAAAAATATCCCACGGGGGGGTCCGGGGGGTGTGAACCCCCCCGGCGCCTACTCCCGAAGTCACGCTTTCCGTATCGTCTCCACCGTCAAATTCCCGTTGGTGTAGACACAAATATCCGCCGCAATCGCCATCGCCTTGCGGGCCACATCCTCGGCCGACAGATCCGAGCCCATCAACCCCCGCGCCGCTGCCAGCGCGAAATTCCCGCCCGAGCCAATCGCCGCCACATCATGCTCCGGCTCCAACACATCACCGGCCCCGGTCAACACGAACAACTCTGCGCCGTCGGTGACAATCAGCATCGCCTCAAGGTTCCGCAGATACTTGTCCATCCGCCAATCCTTGGCCAGATCGACGCAAGCCCGCGCCAGTTGTCCCGGCGCAGCCTCCAGTTTCTTCTCCAGCCGCTCCAGCAAGGTAAACGCATCCGCCGTCGATCCGGCAAAGCCGCAGACCACATCGCGCCCGCCCGGAGACAGCCGCCGCACCTTGCGCGCCGATCCCTTGATCACGGTCTGGCCAAGCGAAACCTGCCCATCGCCCGCCACCACCACCTCGCCGCCCCGGCGCACCGCCAGGATCGTCGTGCCGTGCCAACCGGGGAACTTGTCTTCTGCCATGCCATCAACCTTCGCTTTCACCGGCGAATATGGCGGCCATGACGCAGAGGGGCAAGGTGCGTCACACCGATTGACACAGCCGCGATGGGGGCAGAGGGTTTTCCGGCATTTCAGCGGGGTTGCCATGATTCACCCGAAGAGAGATCTCCGGATCGCACTGGCGATCCTAGCCCTCTCCCTCTGTGCAGTCGCTTATGCCGCCTTCGGTCCGGGCCAGTTCGAAACCAGCTCACCGCGCAACCTGGCGATGGCGATCGGCGGCCTTGGTATCCTATCTGGCGGGATTTTCAGCCTGAATTTCTGGCGCGCCCTGCGGCTGGCCAGCCGTCTTGCGCGCGGCGAGGGGGTGATTGCGTGCTGGACGATTCCGCCCGACCAGATGCGCGCTTTTCTGGCCGCCGATGCCCGGCTGGAGGGCCCCCGCAACCTCTGGCGCCCGAAGGCCGAGGCCGCGCAACGGCCGATCACCTTCGCCTTCGGCCCCGAGGTCATCGTCGTTGACGGTGCGCTGCACAGCATTCCCAGCGCGGGTATGCAATCCATGCGCGCCGTCAAGCTGCGCCCCTGGACGCCGCCGATGCTGGAGTTCTCGACCAATCTGGTGACCACCCGCTCCGGTGTGGTCGGCGGTCTTGTCACCATCAAGAGCCTGCTCCGACTACCCGCGCCAGACCTGCTGCAAGCCGAATCGCTGCGCCGATATTACCAGGACATCCTCGACGGCCAGACCATCGTTGCCCCCGGCCGCTGGACCCTGCGGATCAAGATCGGGCTTTGGGGCGCGGTGCTGGGGCTGGCCAGTGCGCTGGCCGGCTACCTTCTGGCCGAGACAACTGGCTGGCGTGCCGACGACATCTCCGGGATGGTCTCGCTGCTGCTTCTGATCGCCGGGCCGCTGCTGGTTCTGGGTGGGCTGCTCTTGGCGCTGATCGCCTGGCGGCTGCAGGGAATCCAGCGGGGCCGGGCCTGAGTCGCCAATCGTCGTGATCGGCCGTAGTTCGCGGCGGGCAGCAAAAAGGGGGCCCGCAGGCCCCCGTTGTCGCAGTTTTCTGAAGCCCGTCAGATCACCGACTTGATCCAGGTTTCCAGCGCCGCCTTGGGCGCCGCGCCGACCTTGTTCGACACCACCTGGCCGTCCTTGAACATGAACAGCGCCGGAATGCCCCGCACTCCCAGAACCGCCGGGCTGTCGGGGTTCTCATCCACGTTGACCTTCACGATCTTGATCTTGCCCGCATATTGCGTGGCCAGTTCTTCCAGTGCCGGGCCGATCTGGCGGCAGGGGCCGCACCATTCGGCCCAGAAATCCACCACCACGGGAATATCCGATTTGCGGACTTCGGCGTCAAAGGTGGCATCGGTGACGGCGATGGTGGCGGCGCCCATGATCGTATCTCCTGAAGGGAATATGTCGGCCTTCGAACCTATGGATCAGGCATGCCAACGTCAAGCTGTAGTGGCGCGCGCCAGTGCCGCACTCACGATATCGCGACCCATCCGCATCATCCGGGCTTCCGATGTCCACAGGATCGCGGTCTCGATCTGCCGCTCGGGATACAGCGCCTGCATCGCCGCGGCATAGGCGCCCAACTGGCGCAGATACCCTTCAGGCACCTCTTCGGCCCGCGTGGGCACCACGGCGTTGGACTTGTAGTCCACCACCGTGACCACCTTTTCCGTCACCACCAGCCGGTCGATGCTGCCGGCCAGAACTTGCCCGCTCCACGGCAGGGCAAAGCCCACCTCGGCAAGGCTGCCGGGGCCGAAAAGCCACGCCAACGCGGGGTCGTCCAGCACCCGCAGCGCTTGCGCCACCACATCCGCCGGGGCGGCCAAGGCCAGCGCCAGCG
>JBATAV010000683.1:0-2393 GCA_049662025.1 Paracoccaceae bacterium
GTCAAGCTGATGAGTGCGCTTCTCCCCATTGTCGAAGGTCGTTTCGACCGTAATCCGGACGTCCATGGCGGCCCCCCTCCCAAAGAACCTACCTTAGCATGGGCCAGAGTACCGACGACGTCTCCCATGTTTTGTCCACTCCCCTCGGCGCGAAACGCGATGTCGGTGATCTGAAGCTGACTTCGACGCCAGCCCTGTTCGGCCAATGGGAACGAAATCCAACCTGCCTAGAGCAGCCAGAAATGCCTTGATCAAATGAAATTCTGCCATGCGGCATCGCGGCTGCAGCACGGCTCTAAAGAGGTCGTTCGTGCGTGATGCAGGGGAGGACCGGGTTAAACGACGGTACGGGCGGAAAGTTGCCTGATGCAGTTGCGATGCTGCACCTGCAGCGGGCTAGAAAAAGCAGCCGTTAGAGAACGCAGCAGCGATAGTTCTTCTGGCTGACCCCAACCCGCTGGAAGATGAAACTCCCTGAGTGGCCAAGATATGGCGACGGCGCTCAGCACCTTTTTTGACAAACACCAGAATGCAAATCATCGGTATGGCGTTTTGTTCCCGGTTGAATAGCAAGCATGCTCATATTAAGCATAGCATATGACATCCAGGTTGGACAGATTGGGCCCGCTTCTGCACGACGCCGCGCGCGCCGTGCGCCGGCGGTTCGAACAGCGCTCGACGGGTTACGGGCTATCTTCGGCTCAGTGGCGTCTGATGGCGATACTGGGGCGCGACGGCCGGTCCAGCCAGTCACGCCTGGCCGAACAGCTGGAAATCGAGTCGATCAGCGTGTCGCGCCTGCTGGATCGGATGGAGGCGGGTGGTTGGGTTTCGCGCGAGATGGACGAAAACGATCGCAGGGTCCGTATCATTGTGCCCACCGACAAGACCATCGCTGCCTATGAGGATGTCCGCAGGATGGCCAGCGAGGTTTATGACGAGGCGCTTGCCGGGATAGGGGCCGCGGAACGCGCTGCCCTGGTGTCAGGGCTGAATACCATCATCACCAATCTGTCGGCCAAAGCGGACCTGACCCCGGCTGATTCCACCCCAAAGGATAAGACGTGAACGCGACCTCTTCTGCCAAGACGCTGTCCTCTGAGGGAAGCCGAGTCGCGCCCTTGGTGCACCCGGCGGCGACCCCGATCCTTGCCCCAGCCGAGCCCGCGCCGAAGCGCAGGCGGTGGGGTTTGATGCTGTTGCTGCCGCTGGTGTTGGCGGCGGTGGGCGCAGGATACTGGCTGACCGGCGGGCGCTATGAGACGACCGAGAACGCGAACCTGCATCTGGCGCATGTGTCGATTGAGCCGAGTGTGGGGGGGCGGATCACCACGGTAAATATGACTGACAACCAGACCGTCCATGCGGGTGATTTGCTGTTTCAGGTTGACCCCGAGCCTTATCGCCTCGCACTTGCGCAAACCGAAGCCGGGCTAGGCGGGGCACGGCTGAAAGTGGAGCAGATGAAACTGTCCTATCGACAGGCCGTGGTCGAGGCGACGCTGGCGGCCGACGATGCAAGTTATCTGCGCTCAGAACTGGATCGGCAGCAGACGCTGGCCGGGCGGGGCGTGACAACCGGAACGGCGCTGGACGAAGCGCGCCACGCGTCGGACCGGGCCGATATCCAGCGGGCGCTGGCCGATCAGGGTGTTGCGATGGCACTGGCCGCAATTGGCGGCAATGCCGACCTGTCGACCGATGACCATCCGACGGTGCGCGCGGCGCTGGTCGCGCGGGACATGGCGGCCTATGATCTGGCGCAGACGCGCGTGACCGCGCCGGCCGACGGGGTGATCTATCAGGCGTCGTCCTTCAAGACCGGCCAGATGGTGGCACCGGGGCAGGCGGTTTTTGCGCTGGTCGAAACCGGTGATGCCTGGATCGAAGCGAATCTGAAGGAAACCCAGCTGGGGGATGTCGCGGTCGGCCAGACGGCCGAAGTGACCTTTGATCTGGCCCCGGACCGCATCTACGCTGCGCATGTGACCGCCATCGGAGTAGGTACCGGGGCGGAGTTTTCTCTTCTGCCCGCCCAGAATGCGACCGGAAACTGGGTCAAGGTCACGCAGCGCGTGCCGGTTCGTCTGACGCTCGACTCGGATGCGACGGCGCAGGGCCTGTCGTCGGGCGTCAGCGCCTACGTCTCGATCGACACGGGCCGCAAGCGCAGCCTGTCGGACCTGATCCCCGCGTTCCTGACCGGCAAATCGGCGGCGCATGTCTTCTGTTCCCGCCCCGGGCGTGATCGTTCCCCACCGCGGGCTGATCACCTTGTCGATCATGCTGGCCACGATCATGCAGGTGCTGGACACCACCATCGCCAATGTCGCCCTGCCGTCGATGACGGGCGACCTGGGCGCATCGCAGGATACAATCACCTGGGTGCTGAC
>JBATAV010000684.1:0-5921 GCA_049662025.1 Paracoccaceae bacterium
GTTGATCGGGAAATCGTTGCCGCGCGAACCAAGACCGCCCAGAATCTTGTCGACCATCTCTTGCCGGTTGATCGCCATCTTCAGCGCCATCCGCATGTCGTTGTTGTCGAAGGGCGCCTTGTCGCAAAGCATGACGAAAAGGAACTGTCCGCGCCCGGAAACCTGCTTGACCTCGACGTTGGGTGCGCCTTTCAGCAGATCGGCGATCTTGGGATCGACCCGGTTCATCATGTGGATCTGACCCGCCTGCAGCGCCGCGGTGCGGGCGGTGTTGTCGTTGATCACCAGAAGCTCGACCTGATCGGCATGGCCGACCGATGCGTCGAAGTAGTTGGCAAATTTCGAGAACGCCACGCGCACGCCGGGCTCGAAGCTTTCGACCTTGTAGGGGCCGGCACCGATGCCGGCGGACGGATTGTCGATGCCACCGCCGGGCTGGATCATCAGGTGATAATCAGCCAGCATATAGGGAAGGTCGACGTTGCCTGCGGTCAGGGTGACCACCAGCTTGTCGCCGTCGGCCTTCATGCTCTCGATGCCCTGCACGATGCCCATGGCGCCGGACTGCGACTTCTCGTCGGTGTGGCGCTTGAAGGTGGCCATGACATCCTCGGCGGTCAGGGCCTGGCCGTTGTGGAACTCGACGCCGGAACGGATCTTGAAGGTCCATTCCTTGGAATCGGGGCTGGCGCTGGACTCTTCGGCGATGCGGTTGTTCAGGCTGCCATCCGGGTTCACGTTGAACAGCGTCTCGCCCCAGGTCGCGTTGGTATTGTTCGGCGCGGGCGAGGACGCCAGCGCCGGATCAAGCGAGTCGGAGCTTTCGCCGCCCGAGATACCGGCTTTGAGCAAACCACCCTTCTTCGGCTCGTCAGCCTTTGCGACCTTGCCGAACAATGCCCCGGCAAGCCCTGCCGACAGGCCCAGCGCCGTCGAGCGGCCAATGAACTCGCGGCGGTTCATGCGGCCCTTGCGGACGCCTTCGATCATGTGATCAAGCTGCTGCTTGGCATCACTCATGTCATGTCTCCCTGATCTTGCCCGGCATCTGCGGCCCGGGACTTTCTTGACTTGTCACTCAATAAACTTCGAACCCGCCTTTGGAGCAACGCTTTTCTGGCCCGCGGCCCCGACAAAACTGCGTGTGCGCCGCGCGGCGGGCATACCGGTCTTTCCCCGGCTCGACTTCGGCAGCAGCATGGCCTTCCGCCGCGGCCCCCCTTCGGTCAGGACCGACGTTTTCCCGGTGTTTACGGCAAATCTCCGCAAAGCCCCTTGCGGCGAATCCCCCACCGCTGCACCCATGGAGCAACGCAAGGAGAGGCCAGATGACCACCCGCCCCAATATTCTGATCCTGATGGTCGACCAGTTGACTGGAACCCTGTTCCCCGATGGCCCGGCCGAGTTCCTGCATGTGCCCAATCTGCGCAAACTGGCGGCGCGATCGGTGCGCTTTGCCAACAGCTACACCGCCTCGCCGCTGTGCGCGCCTGCCCGCGCCAGCTTCATGTCGGGCCAGTTGCCGCGCCGCACCCGCGTCTATGACAACGCAGCAGAATTCACCTCGGATATCCCCACCTTCGCCCATCACCTGCGCCGGGCGGGCTATCAAACCGCCCTGTCGGGCAAGATGCATTTCGTCGGCCCCGACCAGTTGCACGGCTTCGAGAGCCGCCTGACCACCGACATCTACCCCGCCGATTTCGGCTGGACGCCGGACTATCGCAAACCCGGAGAGCGGATCGACTGGTGGTATCACAACCTGGGCTCGGTCACCGGCGCCGGCGTGGCCGAGATCACCAATCAGCTGGAATATGACGACGATGTCGCCTTCCAGGCGGTGCAGAAGATCTACGACCTGTCGCGCGGGCAAGACCCAAGGCCCTGGTGCCTGACGGCCAGCTTCACCCACCCGCACGACCCGTTCGTGGCGCGGCGCAAATACTGGGACCTCTACGAAGGTGCCGCCGAACTTGAACCACCCGAAGCGTTGTCCTACGAGGATCACGATCCGCATTCGCAACGCCTGCTGGACGCCTGCGACTGGCGCGGGCTGGACGTGCAGCCCCACCATATCCGCCGCGCGCGCCAAGGCTATTTCGCCAACATCTCCTACATCGATGACAAGATCGGCGAGATCCTCGCGGCGCTGGAGGCCTCACGCCAGGACGCGATCATCGTCTTCGTCTCCGACCACGGCGAGATGCTGGGGCGGCGGGGCCTGTGGTTCAAGATGAACTTCTTCGAAGGCGCGTCGCGCGTGCCGATGATGATCGCTGCCCCCGGCCTGACGCCGGGCCTTGTCGGCGACCCGGTCTCGACCATCGACCTGACCCCGACGCTCTGCGATCTGGCGGGGGTGTCGATGGCAGAAGTGATGCCCTGGACCGACGGCGAATCCCTTGTGCCCCTGGCCAAGGGCACACCAAGGCAAAGCCCGGTGGCGATGGAATACGCCGCCGAAGGGTCGATCTCGCCGCTGGTGGCGCTGCGCCAGGGTGCGTGGAAATACACCCGCTGCAATGCCGACCCCGAACAACTGTTCGATGTGGCGAACGACCCCGAGGAACGGGTGAACCTCGCCGCCGACCCACGCGCCGAAAAGGTGATGGCGCATTTCCGCCAGATCGCCGGGCAGCGCTGGGATCTTGACGCCTATGACGCCGAAGTCCGCCAGAGCCAGGCGCGGCGCTGGGTGGTCTACGAGGCGCTGCGCAACGGCAGCTACTACCCTTGGGATTACCAGCCCCTGCGCGCGGCGTCAGAGCGCTACATGCGCAACCACATGGACCTGAACATCCTCGAGGACTCAAAGCGGTTCCCACGGGGCGAATGACGGTTTTCAGGCGGAGCGGCTTGCGCCGCAAGTCCTTGCTCTCGTCGTCGCGCAAGCGCGCTCCTCCTCGGGTCGGGGGGCGCTGCCCCCCGGCTTCGCCGCCCCCCGGAGTATTTCAAAAGGCGCAAGCCCGCTGGTCCGCCCCCTTGGTCTTGCGCCTTTCGAAATACTCCCGCCGGAGGCACCCGGCATTTGTGCGGCGCACTGCACCCCGGTCTTCCGTGGCAACGCCACCGAGCGGGCCCTCGATGGGCCCCGAGGCGGCTCCGCCCTACCGCGCGTCCTGCAAGATCAGTTCTGCGCCCTTCCAGCCCATCAGCATCGAAGGCGCGTTGGTGTTGCCAGCGATCAGGTTGGGAAAGCTGGACGCATCGACCACCCGCAGCCCCGCCACGCCATGCACCCGCAGCCGCGCGTCTATCACCGAGGTCGCCGGGTCGGGCCCCATGCGGCAAGTACAGCTGGGGTGATAGACGGTGCCGGAGCGCTGGCGGAAATCGTCGATCAACGCCTCGTCCGATCGCACCTCGGGGCCGGGGCGGAGTTCTTCCTCGACCCAGCGGGAAAAACTGGGCTGCGCCGAAATTATTCGCAGGAACTTCACCGCCGCCAGCATCTCGGCCACATCCTGACTGGTGGAATAGGCATTCGCGCGGATCGCCGGGTGGGCCAGCGGATCGCGCGAGGTGATCCGCACACTCCCGCGCGAGGTGGGGCGGCAGTTCGACAGGCCGATGCTGAGGCCGGGGAACGGATCGGGCGTCAGCAGCGGGCGTTCCCCGGCCTTGGGCAGCAGGGTCGAGAAGGCCTGCATGTACAGCTGCATGTTGGGGCGGTCGAGGTCTGACCTTGTGCGGAAGAACCCGCCGCCGTGGTTGATCGACTTGGCCAGGGGACCGCCGCCCAGCGCCAGATACCACAAGCCCATCAACCCCTTGCCCCACCACGGCCGCAAGATGTTGTTGTAGGTCGAGACCTTCATTTTCCAGGTGTAGTTGATGCCATGGTGGTCGCTGTAATGGTCGCCGACATTCGGGTTGCCATGCCGAACGTCGATGCCAAGCCCTTGCAGCAGCGCGCCGGGACCGATCCCCGAAAGCTGCAAAAGCTGCGGGCTGTTGATCGCCCCGCCCGACAGGATCACTTCGGCCCGTGCCCGCAAGGTGCAGATCTGGCCGCGCTGCAGGTACTCCACGCCGACTGCCCGGCCCTTTTCCAGGATCACCCGGGTGACCATGGCCCCGGTTTCCACCTTCAGGTTCCCCCGCCGCATCGCGGGCCGCAGAAAGGCCCGCGCGGCCGAGTTGCGGCGGCGGCCCTTGATCGTCATCTGATAGGTGCCAGAGCCTTCCTGCTGCGCCCCGTTGAAATCGGGATTGTACGGCAGACCGGCCTCGCCGCAGGCCTTGATGTAGTCTTCGACCAGCCAGTGCAGGCCCTTGCGGTTCTGGCTGATGAAAAGCGGGCCACCCTTGCCACGGAAATCGTCGGCCCCGGCCTCGTTGTCTTCGATGGCCTTGTAGGCGGCAAGGCAATCGTCCCAGCCCCAGCCGGGGTTTCCGGCGGCTTGCCAGTCGTCGTAATCCTGCCGGTGGCCGCGGATCCAGACCATGGCGTTGATCGACGACGACCCGCCCAGTATACGCCCGCGCGGGATATGGTCGCGCTGGCCGTTCAGGCCGGGGTCTGCTTCGGCCTGGTAAAGCCAGTTCACCGTCGGATCATAGAAGAGCTTGCCGTAACCCAAGGGCATCTGCACGAAAAACCGCCGGTCCGTGCCGCCCGCCTCCAGCACCGTGACGCGGTGCTTGCCGGATGCCGTCAAGCGGTTGGCCAGAACGCAGCCGGCCGAGCCGGCGCCGATGATGATGTAGTCTGGGTCTTGCATGCGTCGCTCTGGTTTGGACACGCTGGGGGTTTCACACCCCCGGACTCCCGTGGGATATTTGTGCACAGAGGAAGGTGCAAGAGAAGGCGTAGCGGAAAGCGACGGCGGAACCGGGCTGGAACGCGACCGGCGATGTCGCAATTGCCGCAAGCCTGCGGGGGCATCACGCTTTTCTTGCCTCTGCGGCTGTGTCAGGGTTCAGCAACAGGATCTGACGGTGAGCAAAGAGACGCCATCGGCTGATCCGGTTGTGACCCGCCGGGGGCTGTTGTTCCCGGTGACCGCAGGGTTCGGGCTGGCTACGCGTGGCCTTGGGCTTTGCGGTCTGGCGCAGGGGATGGGGGCCACGGGCGTGCCCCGTATTGCCGCGTCGGTCGATCTTTCCACCATTCCCGAAGGCGAATATCTGACTGTAAGGATTTCAAGATACCCGGTGTTTATCCGCCACCGCACCCCGGACGAGATTGCATCTGCCGAAGCCGATGATCGGGCGCGGCTTATCGATCAACTGGCGCGCAACCCCAATTTCGATGCAGAGGCCATTGCCACAGACGCCAACCGCCGGGCCACGCCGGACGGGCGGTTCATCGCGGTTGACGGGCGCTGCACGCGGTTGTTGGTCTGCGTCGTGTTGGGTCAGGCTGGTGATTTCGGGGGTTGGTTCTGCCCCTGCTGTGGGGCGCATTACGACACCTCGGGACGCATCCGCAAAGGACCTGGCCCGCGCAATCTGGGGATCCCGTTTCTGCAGCTGCGGGACGGGATGATCCTTGGCATCTATCCCGCCGATTCCCCGCCCTTGCACTATCTGCACCGTCTGCTCTACGGGGCGAAGGGCTAGCGCCCCTTCCACACCGGATCGCGCTTTTCGGCAAAGGCGCGGGCGCCTTCCAGCTGATCCTCGCTGGAATACAGCCGCCCGACCGTGGGAAACTGGCTTTTGGAAATGCGGTTCATCGCGTCCTGAAAGCGCATATTCTCGGCCTCGCGCACCACTTCCTTGATGGCGGCGTAAACCAAGGGCGGGCCGGTTTCCAACAGGCGGGCCAGATCCCATGCCTTGGCCAGCAGATCTTCCTGCGCGCAGATTTCCTTGATCAGGCCCCAGCGGAAGGCTTCTTCGGCGTCAAACCAGCGGCCGGTCAGCAAAAGGTCCATGGCGACGTGATAGGGGATGCGTTTGGGCAGTTTGATGC
>JBATAV010000685.1:0-2623 GCA_049662025.1 Paracoccaceae bacterium
CCCTTGGCCTGTCGGTCGAGGCCGCCGCCGAGGCGGTGCTGCGCATCGCCAACACCCATATGGCAGGTGCAATCCGCATGGTCTCGATCAGTCTCGGCGCCGACCCGCGCGATTTCGCGCTGTTCGCTGTCGGTGGCGCGGGGCCGTTGCACGCGGTGGCACTGGCGCGCGAGTTGTCGGTGCCGAAGGTGCTGGTGCCCGCCCGCCCCGGCATCACCAACGCGCTGGGATGCGTGGTGGCCGACCTGCGGCATGATTTCGTGCGCACCCTGAACCGGCCGCTGGACGCCGCCGACATGGATCAGGTGCATGAGGTGCTGGCCACGCAAGAGGCCGAGGGTCGCCGTCTGATCGCAGAGGAACGGATCGAGGTGCGCGATGTGCGCAGCGAGTATTCCGCCGACATGCAGTTCCTTGGCCAGACCCATCTGCTGCGGGTGCCGCTGCCCTCGGCCACGCCGTCGCGCGACGATCTGCAACGGCTGTTCGAAGCCGCCTACAACGCCCGCTTCAAGGTCGACCTGCCGGAAATCCGCGCCAATCTGATGAACCTGAATGTCTCGGTCACCGGGCGTCGGGCCGAGATGGACCTGTCGCGCCTGATCGACCCGGCAGGCCGCCGCGCGCAGGCCGAACCGCAGGAAACCCGGGCCGTCTGGTTCGGGGCCTGGGTCGATACCCCGGTCTACTGGCGCGATCATCTGCCCTTGAAGATGAACATGCAAGGTCCGGCGATCATTGAACAAATGGACACCACGCTGGTGGTGGAGCCGGGCTGCCGGATCACCTCGGACTCGGACGGAAACCTGATTGTAGAGGTGCAGCCATGATCGACCCCGTCACTCTGGCCGTCATCCAGGCCGGCCTGCAACAGGTCTGCGACGAGATGGACCTGACCTTTTCCCGCGCCGCCTTCAGCCCGGTCATCGCCGAAGCCGACGACCGGTCCGACGGGATCTATTCGGCGACGGACGGCAGCCTGATCGCCCAAGGATCGAAAGGCCTGCCGGTCTTTGTCGGTGTGATGCAGTTCTCCACCCGAACGCTGGTGGAACGCATCAAGGCCGGCATCACGGCGGCGCCAGAGCCGGGCGATATCTACATCGTCAACGACCCCTATCTGGGCGGCACCCACCTGATGGATGTGCGCTTTGCCATGCCGGTCTGGCGCGGCGGGCGGATCTGGTGCTGGCTGTCGAACACCGGCCATTGGCCGGATACCGGCGGCATGGTGCCGGGCGGATTCTCGGCCAGTGCTATCAGTGCCGAACAGGAAGGGCTGCGGCTGCCGCCGGTGAAACTGTTCAAGAAAGGGAGTTTGGATGCCGAGATCTGGGCGATCATCCAGTCCAACATCCGCGTTGCCGACCAGCGCATCGGCGATGTGAAGGCGCAGGCTTCGGCGCTGATGGTGGGCGCCGACCGGCTGGCGCAGCTGATGGACCGTTACGGCGACGATACGGTCACCGAAGCTGTGGCCCGGATGCGCGACCTGGCGGCGCGGCAGATGCGGGCGATGATCGGGCTGATCCCGGAAGGAAGCTACGCCGCAAGGGCCTATATCGACAGCGACGGGGTGGTCAATGAGCCGCTGACCATCGCGCTGACCGTCACCCGCGCCGGTGATGGTCTGACCTTCGATTTTGCCGGATCCTCGCTGCCCTGCATGGGACCGATGAACTCGGTCCGCGCCACCACGCTCAGCTCGGTCTATCTGGCAATGCGCCACATCTTCCCCGATGTGCCGATCAGCGCGGGCGCGTTCGAACCCCTGCACGTCACCGGCATCGAAGGCACTTTCCTTGACGCCCACTACCCGCGCCCGGTCTCGGGCTGCGCCGCCGAAGTCAGCCAGCGCATCGCCGAGGCGGTCTTTGCCGCACTTGTGCAGGCGATCCCCGACCGCGTCACGGCAGCCCCCGCAGGCACCAGCGGCAACTTCGGCCTGGGTGGCACCGACCCCGAAACCGGCGCTGGCTATGTGATGTATCAGATCTCGGGCGGCGGCTATGGCGGCTTTGCGGGCGGCGACGGCATCTCGAACGGTTGTTCGACCATCGGCATCTCCAAGGCCCCGCCGGTCGAGATCATGGAGCAGAAATACCCCGTCCTTTATCGCCGCTACGGCCTGCACGAAGGTTCTGGCGGCGCGGGCGCGCAGCGCGGCGGCTTTGGCCTCGACTACGAGATCGAAGTCCTGCGCGGCAGCGCGCGGGCGTCTTTCGTGATGGATCATGGCCGCACCGGACCGCAGGGCGCGCTTGGCGGCCAGGACGGCGCGGTGAACCGGGTCGAGATCACCCGAGACGGCAAGGTCATGGTGCCCGAGCACCTGTCAAAGGCGCAGGACATCGTGCTTGCCCCCGGCGACCGGGTCCGGGTGCGCACCCCCGGCGGCGGAGGGTATGGCGACCCTGCCCACCGCAACCGGGATCTGGTGGCCGAGGATGTCCGGCTGGGGCGCTATACCGAAAAAGAGGCCGCGCGGCTGTGGCCCGATCCGGCACCGGTGCGCGGCGTCTGAGCCTTCGCCTCCGGCGGGAGTATTTTCAAAGGCGCAAATGCAAGAGCCGGGTCCAGGGATTTGCGCCTTTCCAAATACTCCCCGCGGAGCGGACCGCCC
>JBATAV010000686.1:0-2225 GCA_049662025.1 Paracoccaceae bacterium
TCTGGGTCGGGTGGAATTCATCCGTGAGGCCGTTGTAGACCGGCACCCCGGCGTGATCGGCCAGTTCCTGCACGATCGCCTGCCCGAAACCGCGATACTCGATGGCGTCATAGACCCGGCCCAGCACGCGGGCGGTGTCCTTGACGGTTTCCTTGTGGCCGATATGGGTGCCCGAGGGGCCCAGATAGGTGACCGTCGCACCCTGATCATGCGCCGCCACCTCGAACCCCACACGGGTGCGGGTGCTGTCCTTCTCGAAGATCAGGGCGATCTCGCGGCCGCGCAAGGTCGGCACCTCGGTCCCGGCATATTTCGCGGCCTTGAGGTCAGCCGACAGTTTCAGCAGAAAACCGATCTCGGCGGGGGTGAAGTCGCGCAAGGTCAGGAAATGGCGGTTCTTCAGGTTGAAAGCCATGTCTCTCTCCTTACACGGCGTCGCGGATGGTCGGGCAGGACATGCAGCGGCTGCCCCCCCTGCCCCGGCCCAGTTCGGCGCCCGGCATCTCGATCACCGCGATGCCCATCGCGCGCAGGGCGGCGTTGGTGTCATCGTTGCGGTCATAGCCCATGACCAGACCGGGGCGCAGCGCCAGCACGTTGTTGCCGTCGTTCCACTGTTCGCGGGCCTGCTCGAACGGATCAGAGCCGCCGGTGGGCACAATATCGAGGCGTTTGAACCCCATCGCCTCGGCCACCACCTGAAACATCGGGCGCGGATCGTGGCGCATGTCCAGGGGCCTGGCCCCTTCGGCGGGGTGCAGGTCGTAACAGGTCATCTCGTCGGCGACCTCCTTGAAGCTGGTGACCACATCGCCGCCGCAGAAGGTGAAGACGGTGTCCAGATGCATCGCCGCGCGGGATTTCGGCATCTGGCAGGCAATGACGCGGCTGGCGCGCCCTTCGCCGAACAGTGCCTGTGCCAGCAGGCCGACGCCCTGCGGCGAGGTCCGCTCGCCCATGCCGACCAGCACCAGACCGCCCCCCACCGGCATCACGTCGCCCCCCTCCAGCGTGGCAAGCCCGTGATCGGCCAGCGGGTCGCCCCAGATCACATGAACCTTGCCGGCAAATTTCGGATGGAACCGGTAGATCGCCGCGGTCAGCAAGGTCTCGGGCCGCCGCGCCTGCCAATGCATCGGGTTCAGCGTGACCCCGCCATAGATCCAGGCGGAATTGTCGCGGGTGAAGAGGAAATTCGGCAAGGGTGGCAGGATGAAGCCCAGATGGCCCAGATAGCTGCCGAACATCCCCGAGGCCTCGAACGGCAGATCGCCCACCGTCAGGCCACCGATCAGGTATTCCGCCAGCTTTGTGCCCGGCAGACCGTCCATCCAGGCGCGCAGCTCGGCCCGCATGCCGACGCCGACATGAAAGGCCGAAATGCGGGCATCCAGCACCCATTTGCGCGCCGCCGCGATGTTCAGCACCTCGGCCAGCAGCGCGCCGGTCTCCAGCACCTCGACACCCTCGGCGCGCATCGCACCCGCAAAGGCGTCATGGTCTTTCTGCGCCTGCTTGACCCAGAACACGTCGTCAAACAGCAGCTCTTCGCAATTGTCCGGTGTCAGGCGCCGATGCGCCAGACCCGGACGGCAGACGATCACCTGGCGCAACTTTCCGGTTTCGGAATACACGCCAAGCTGCGGATCGGACATGATATTTCCCTTCGGTCAGAACAGCGCGGCAATGCTGAGTGCGGCGGAAATGAACACCAGCAGGATCAGCATCAACGGCCAGATGAAGACGATCCAGCGGTCATAGGACACCCGCCCGATCGCGAGGCCGCCGATCACCACCGCGAAGGTCGGGTTGATCAGGTTCACCAGCCCGTTGGCCGATTGATAGGCCGTCACCACCAGATCGCGCCCGACACCGGCGAAATCGGCCAAGGGGGCCAGGATCGGCATCGACAGCACCGCCAGACCCGACGAGGACGGCACGAAAAAGCTCATCCCCAGTTCGATCAGGAACATCAGGTTGATGAAGGCCAGATCGCCCAGGTTCGCCAGTGACTGTTCGGCACTGTGCAGGATGGTGTCGGCGATCAGCCCCTGCTCCATCACCACGACGATGCCGCGGGCCAGCCCGACCACCAGCGCCACGCCCAGAAGGTCGCGCGCACCATCGACGAAGCTGCCGGTCAGCCGCTTCTCGCCCAACCGGCCGACAATGCCGATGACGATGGCCGCGCCCAGAAACAGCGCCCCCATCTTGTCCATCCACCA
>JBATAV010000687.1:0-5620 GCA_049662025.1 Paracoccaceae bacterium
TGCCCATCCAGGGCAATCGCCACCTCGCCCGCCCAAGGGTTCGCCATCAAAGCGCCGTGAAGGTCAAAGCCCCGGCCGAGGCCAGCGTGACCTCATAGGTCGCCTCGCCATTGTGGCTGCCGGCATATTCCAGCGCCGAGATCTGGAACGCCCCTTCCACGGTGCCGAAATCCGGGATCACCACCTGAAAGCTCGGTATCTCGCCATCAAAGAAAATCTGCCGCGCCCGTTCATCGGTATTCGCATCCCGGAACACGCCCGAGCCGGAAATCGACGCCGACTTGACGCCTGCTCCTGCCAGCAACTCGCGCCAGCCACCCTGAGATTCCAGCGAGGTCACATCCACCGTCTCGGCGTTGAAGCTGATGCGCGTCGCGCGCAAGCCAGCGATGGTTTCGAACTGACCGTTGCCGGTCTGGTCGATCTTGATCAAAAGGTCCTTGCCGGCCTGAACTGCCATGGCTTTTCTCCTGGGGTAAAGTTTGGGTTGCGGCCCGATGGGCCGTTACAGCTCGATCCGCGCGCGGAAGGTCAGATCGATGCGGCGCACTTCGCCCTCGTCGATCCGTCGGGCAGAAGCGCGCAGAAACAAAAGGCTGACCAGGTTGCCACGCGAAAGCACCAGCGCAGCACCGGTCAGATCGTCGGAAATCGCCGCCGCAATGGTCTTGGCGGTCAGAAAGCCGGTGCCGTCGCTGACCACGCTGACGACCAGCAGATGCTCTGCCCCCGGCCCCGACTTGTCCGAGGCGTCGCGCACCTCCTCCGGGCCGACCAGCACGAAAGTGCCCGCAGGGTTCGGCGGCACCGCATCATAGATCGCCACGCCCGCCAAAGCCGTGGCCGCGGACAGATGCTGATAGACCGCCGTCTGCAAAGCCGCCGCTGCACCATAGCTCATTTCGGGGCCTCCTCTTTGCAAAAGCAGGTCAGGTAGTGGCCCGCCTGGTCACGTTCCGCCACCGCCAGAATGGAGAACAGCCGCAGCCCCTCGCGGAACCGCTGTTCCACCTTTGGTCGGCTCGCCGCCCCCACCGGCGCCGCCCGCACCGTGATCCGGTAAGGAACCGAGGTCAGGATCAACTCCACCCCCGCCGGGTCGCGGCCGGATCCGGCGACGATCTCGGACCAAAGCGTGCCTTGCGACACCCAGACAGTGGAGAAGCCCCCGGCCCCGTCCGGCACCCGCGTGGCCGCCTCCAGTTCCAACGCGCGATTCAGATGCGGCGCCTTCATTTGCGCCCCCCGCCACCCAGAATCCGCACCTGGCGCCAGCGCTCGATCAGCGTCACCACACCAAACGGCAGCCCGGCCGAGGCCGAGCCGTCGTCATGCCGGTGCTCGTAATATTCGGCCGCCAGCAACAGCACCGCCTGTTGCAGATCAGCCGGCACATCGGACCAGTCCGAACCAAAGCCCGCATCAAACTCCACCACCGCGCGCCCATCGGTCGGGATCGAAGGCAAAAGTGCCCCGATCCCCGCAATCCGCGGGCGGTGCAGATCGGCAATCAACCTGAACTGCCCCGGCGGAATCACCGTCGGCGTCCCGGTCACCGCAAACAACGTCAGCGTCTGAAGGGCACTGACCGGCGCAATCGGCAGCGCCTGCGCCTCAGGGTCGCGCCAGCCCTCGACCGACCAGGAAAACCGCCGCTGGATCAGCGCCTTGGCGATGCGGCCCTCGATCGCAGCCATCGCCGCGCGCAGATAGCTTTCCAAAAGCCCATCCTGCCCGGGCGGCAAGGCGAACCCCGCGCCCATCCGCAGATGGTCCTTCAGCGCCTCAACCGGCAAGGCCGCGCCGGGCACCGCCGTCACTTCGGTCAACATCATCTCGTCTCTCCGGTGCCGCGAATGAAAGGGTGGACGCGCGCCTCTCCCGCTCCGCTCGGTCGGAAGGGGGAGCAGCTAGACGGAACGAAAGGTCCGGCGCGCGCCCGGTCCCGGCCCGCAGGGTGCGGACCGGGATGGCGTTGGCCTCTTACGAGACCGCAACCTTCAGAAGCTTGATCGCCGCAAAGTCGGTGACATCGCCGCCGACGCGCTTGGAGGCATAGAACAGCACATGCGGCTTGGCCGAGAACGGGTCGCGCAGGATCCGCAGATCCGGGCGTTCGGCGATGGTATAGCCCGAGACGAAGTCGCCAAAGGCGATCGGGTAGGTGTTGGTGCCCACGTCCGGCATGTCTTCGCAGATCAGCACCGGATAGCCCATCAGACGCGCCGGCTCACCCGCCTGCAGACTGTCGCCCCACATGAAGCGGCCATCGGCATCCTTCATCTTGCGCACCGCACCCGCAGTCTTCGAGTTCATCAGGAAGGTCGCGTTCGAGCGGTAGTCGGCCCCCAGCGCATAGACCAGGTTCACGATGCAGTCGCTGGCATTGGTGGTGGAAAAATCGGCCGCAGCACCGGTCGGGATATAGCCCAGATTGCCCCAGGTCCAGGACGCATTGGCCACCTTGGCAGGCAGCAGGATGCCCTTGGGCTTGTCCACGCCATCGCCGTTGATGAAGGCCCCGGCCTCGGCCCGGATGAAACGGGTGGCGATCTTGGTTGCCAGCCAGCCCTCGACATCAAAAGCGCTGTCGTCCAGCAGGCGCTGGCTGGCCTTCGGCATCGCCGACAACTCGTGCAGCTTGATCGAGATGCGCTCGATGGTGGGGGACGCGGTTTCGGACTGCGCCGCCACCTCGGTGGCCCAGCCCGAACCCACTTCGCTGCGGTCGATCAGCACGTCGAACGACACCGCGTCGACCTGCACCACATTCGCCGCCGCCCGCAAGGACGAGGTCGAAACCAGCATCGAGCGGATCGAGTCCGCAGTCTGCGGATCGACCAGATAGCCGCCATCCGCGGCCACCGCCGTGGACATCGCCTTGCCCTCCAGCGTCAGCCCGCGCAGGCCGTCGTCATCGCCGGTGCGCAGATAGGCATTGAAGGCCTTCTTGTGGGGGGCGTCCAACTCCATCGCAGTGGACAGCGCGGGGCGCGAGTAGGTCATGGTTTTCCGATCCAGCATGGTCAGTCGCTCTTCCTGATGTTGCAACGCTTGTTTCACTTCGCTTTGAAAGCCGTTGAATTCTTTCAAAAATCCGGTCATCGCAGATTTCACCTCTGCGGCCGGTGTCAGGGCCTGGGACAAGCCTTCCCCGGCCCGAGCCTCTCTCTCGGTCATCGTCTCACCTCTTGATAAGGAAAAGGCCCGGGCGCTATCCGCGCTCGGCCAGGCTCCGGCGCGCGTCATCAAAGACGTGGGCCAGTTCGCGGAAGACATCTGAAACCGTGTCCGATTTCGCCGTCACCCGCGCTTCGGGAAGCATGGGGAATGTCACCAGAGACACCTCCCACAGCTCCAGCTCTTGCAAGAGGCGCCGCCCCTTGCCGTCACGTTCCGCCTTGACGGTGCGGTAGCCGATCGACAGCCCGTCGATCGCCCCCGCCGTCAACAGGGCCGCCGCTTCGCGGCCCTTTTCAACCTCGGTCAGGATGCGGCCCTTGACCCACAGGCCCATGCCGTCCTCCCGCACCTCGTCCCAGATGCCGATGGGCTGCGCGGGATCGTGCTGCCACAGCATCTTGACCCGTGCGCCGGTCTTGCCCAGCCGCGCCAGCGAGACCGCATAGGCCCCCTTGGCCACCACATCGCCGCCCTGGTCCTTCACGCCAAACAGCGAGGCATATCCCGAGACCACCCGCCCATCCGTGACCGTCAACCCCGCATCCGGGCGCAGATATTTCCGCTCCGGCGCGCCATACGTTTCCATCATCGCTTCACCTCATTGCCGCCCTGATCAGGGCCTCGGCGCCTTGCGTCAGCAAGAACGCCGCTACCCCGTAAACCCCCAGCCAGATGCGCTTTTCCAGCCGCTCCAGCACCGCGTCGATCTGGCCAAGCCGAAAATCCAGCGCCGCCCAGCGTTCGTCCATCACCCGCTCATGTGCGTCGATCCGGGCCTGGGCTGCGTCAAAACTGTCGTAGAGAAAGCGCGATCCACCGCCTTCCTTGCGAATGGTCATTCCTCCTCCTGCAGTCGCGGCAGGCCCAACAGAACCCGCTTTTCGGCCATGGTCAGAAAGTCCGACGCCCCCACCCGCGCCCATTGCTGATCGCGCTCCACCGTCAGCGCCGGGATCTGGTCCAGATCGGGCCGCAGTTCCACCGCCTCACCGGTAAACGCCGCCAGCCAATGCGACATCGATGCCAGCACCCGCTGCGCCAGCGGCAGCACGGTCAGCCGGTAAAACGCCCGGTTCGCCTCTTGATAATTGGCGTAAGTGGCGTCGCCGGGAATGCCCATCAGCATCGGCGGCACCCCAAAGGCGATGGCAATCTCACGCGCTGCGGCCTGCTTGGTGGCATGAAACTCCATATCCGACGGGCTGAACCCCATCGGTTTCCAGTCCAGCCCCCCCTCCAGCAGCATCGGCCGTCCGGCGTTGCGCGCACCCTGGTGATGCGTCTCGATCTCGCTGATCAGCCGTTCATACTGTTCGGGCGACAGGTTCGACTGCCCGTCCGCCCCTTTGTAGGTGATCGCCCCCGAAGGCCGCGCGGCATTGTCCAACAACGCCTTCGACCAGCTTGACGCGCTGTTATGCACATCAATCGCCACCGCCGCCGCCTGCAACGGCGACAGCCCGTAGTGATCGTCCGTGGGATGAAACGACTTGATATGGCAAATCGGGCTCAGCCCCTCGGCCACCGCAAAGCGATGCGTCCGCCCGCCCACCACATAGTCATAGGCCACCGGCCAGCCATCCGCCCCCGGCACCAACGCCATCCGGTCCGACCGCAGCACATGCAATTCAACCGGGCCGTTTTCGCCCGGAACCGCCTCGACATAGGCATTGCCGCTCAGCAGCAGAAACCCATACAGCGCCTCCAGCAGTTCCGCCCGGCCCTGCCCCGGATTCGGCCGTGCCAGCAGGCCCAGCACCGGATGCACCTCATAGCGCCGCTCGGCATCCTGGCAGATCACCGGCAAGGCCGCCGCCGCCTCGGCGATCAGCTTGACCGCACGAAACCCGATCGGGTTGCCCTGAAAGCCCGACCGCGCCAGCGACACCGCGTCACGCGGGCTCCACGCCACCCGGCCCGAGGTGCCCCAGGCCACCACGCGCCCCGTGGCGCTGGCCTTCTTTTCCACCGTCACCGGGCTGTCGCCCCGCTCGGCGCGTTTCAGGAAATCGAACACCATTGCCGCTCCTCTTGCCTTGGGTCCGGGCATAGCCCGACCGCGCCGGGGCCAAACTGACCCCGGATGAAATTCCACATTTTCAGTCGCTTACAGCGTGCGCAGCCCCGGCCTGCTCAGCTTGCCCGCCGGGTCCACCATCAGATCGGTCAAGGCCCAGACCAGCGCGTCCAGCCGGTCAGGGCTGCCCTGCCCCTTCCAACCCGTCCGTGCCATCTGCATCAACTGGCGCTCCAACGCGCCCAGGCCGCGCAGATGCGCCACCCGGCCCTGTTCGTACAAGGCCGCCACCGGCTCCGCCCGCAGCATCTTGGACCGCGTCGCCCGCACCTCACGGAACGGCACCAGGGGGTCCACCTGCTGGATCACCCCGCGCACCAGATCGCCGCCCTGGTTCACCTCGGCCACCAGCCGCTCGGC
>JBATAV010000688.1:0-4798 GCA_049662025.1 Paracoccaceae bacterium
GCCCTGCAGCGGAAAGGCGGCCAGACATAGCAGGGCGAGGGCACGGTTCAGGCGTTGCGGCATCTTCGCTCCGGGGGGGGGGCTTCGTTGCGGCAAAAGCTATCAGGTCGGCGGCGGGGCGACAGCCCCCTCACGTCAAGTTCAACAGGCCAGGGGGTCGCTTGGCAGTTGCTCTCGGCCCGGATTTGCGGCTAGCCTTGGGCCATGTTCACGATCGAGCACGAATTCGATGCCACCGTCGTCACGCTGGTTGACGAGGGCGGCGACTTGCCGTTGCAGGGCGATATCATCATCTCGGCCTTTGAAGACTGCGTGACGGTCGAGCAATACGACCCCGAAACCGACGAGACCGCGCGGATCACCCTGTCGCTGGCCCAGCTTGACGACCTTGCCGCCGCGCTGAACCTGCCCGAGGGCAGCTACCGGATCGAGCGAACCGAAAAGTGATCCGCGGCAGGGAACCCGGCATGGCCGAGGTTCTGGACCACTCATCTGCCTTGCCGCCCCACTGGGGCCGATCCGTCGAGGGGGGCGCCGCCCCCCGCCTTCGGCCCCCCCGGAGTATTTCCTAAGGCGCAAGCCATGGGCGTGCAGCCCTGCACTTGCGGCTTTCCAGATACTGCCACGCGACAGGCGTCCAGCAGTCGGGTCTGCCCACAAGCAGAGTGCGGGCGGCACGCCTGGCTCGGGGCCGAAGCGGCGGGCTTGCGCCCAAGCAGCGCAATTGCTTTGCCGGCACCTGATTCATTGGCAAACCCGGTATCGCGGTGGCCGGTTTCGTGTCAGGATCGTGCCATAAGCTGCCACCCTTTGCCGGACCCACAGGGTTTGCCCATGACCGACCATTCCAGCCTTCTGCCCGTATCCGCCCCGCTGGCGCATTTCCTGGAATTCTTCTGCCTGCACGGCCCGCCCGCCAATGGCGATGCGGCGCGGCCGGTCAGCATCATCGTCAACCATGGCTATGCGCTGGGGTTCTGCCCCGCACGGCTGCAACCCTTGTGGGCGGCCTATCAGGTCAGCGCCGCCACCCGCGATGTCGATTACGAACGTCCCGAGATGTTCTATGACGACCCGCGCCTGCCGCCGGACTGGCAGGTCGGGACGAAAGGCTATGGCAAGGTGGACGGCATAGGCCATGACCGCGGCCATCTGGTGCCGAATTACGCCATCAACACCCAGTTCGGCCGGGTGGCGCAGTTCGAGACCTTCTTCATGTCGAACATCGCGCCACAGCGGGCGGGGATGAACCGGGGCATCTGGCAACGGCTGGAAAAACAGGTGATCCGCGCCTATGCGCCCGAACGCAAGCAGGTCTGGGCCATCACCGGCCCGATCTTCGGCCCCGATCCGGCGCTGCTGAAGCGCCGGGGCGGGCTGTTGGTGCCGGTGCCCGACAGCTTCTTCCTGATTCTCGCCGACCCCGAGCGCTATCCGTTCGAATCCCCCGACAACCTGGACATCCTGGCGCTGGAGGTGCCGCAGGCGCTGGGGCCGGAGCCGATCGACGACCGGCTGATCAGCAGCCTGCCCGTGCTGGAGGCGAAGACCGGGCTGACCTTCTTTCCCCGACTGTCGGCCAAGGAAAAAGACAAGCTGATCACCCATACCAGCCCGCTGGTCTGGCCGTTTCACGCCATGGCGCCAACCGGCTAGGCGGCGAACAGCGCCGCCAGATCGTCGATCCAGGCCTCGGCAAAGGCATCATAGCGCGCGGTCGGCTGGCGTTTGTCCAGCGCCGTCTGCATCGGGTCGGGGGCGCGGATGGCGCTGCCGGTCAGCTCTTCCAGCACCGCATGGCCGCAGAACGGCACATGCACCTCGGAATAGCCGCCCTCATGCACCAGCACCAGTTGCCCGGCGCAGAGGTCGCGCGCTGCGGCCTTTGCGCGGGCGGTCATCGCCCGGAAGGTCTCGGCCGTGGCCAGCATCCGCGCCAGGGGATCGAAGGCCGAGGCATCATAGCCGCAGGCCACCACAATCACCTCGGGGCGGAACCGGTGCAGGGCGGGCATCACGATGCGGTCGAAGGCCGCCAGATAGCCCTTGTGGCCCAGCCCCGGCGGCAGCGGGATGTTGATGTTGGCGCCAAAAGCCGCCCCCGCGCCGCGCACCTCGGCCCCGCCGGTATCCAGGGGATAGTTGTTTTCCTGATGCAGGCTGATGGTCAGCACATCGGGATCATCAAGGAAAATCGCCTCGGTGCCGTTGCCGTGATGCACATCCCAATCGACGACGGCAAAGCGGGCGGCGCGGCCCTCGGCGCGGGCGGCGTGAATGGCGATGGCGATATTGGCCAGAAGGCAGAAGCCATTGGGGAAATCGGCCAGGCAATGGTGGCCGGGCGGGCGCGACAGGGCATAGGCATTGGCGGCCTTTCCCGCCAGCACCGCGCGCAGCGCCTGCACGGTCAGCCCTGCTGACAAGGCGGCAATCTCATAGCCGCCGGGGCCGAAGGGCGTGCGCAGACCCAATTCGCCGCCGCCCGCATCTGAGGCCGCCTTGAAGGCGGAGAGGTAGCTTTCGGGATGCACGCGGCGCAGCTCTTCGTGACTGGCAGCGGGGGCCGACCCGGTGACCATCTCGCGCCACAGGCCCGAGACCTCGGCCAGGTTCTTCAGCCGCCGCTTGGTCTCGGGGTTTTCCGGCAGGCCCGCCGGCAAGGGCTGCACAAAGCCGCCCACCGGCAGGGTCAGCGCATAATTGCCGCCGCCATGCCAGAAACAGCGCTCGTCCCAGAAAAATGCCGTTGTCATGGTTGCGGCCCTCCCTTGCGCAAGGATGTGCCACGCGGCAGGCTGAACGTCAAAGGAGCTTCGATGGCCCGCCCTACCCTGCCCGACCTGACCGCCCGCGCCATCCCGGGCACCGAGATCGCCGTGCGGGTGACGCCGAACGCACGGCATGTCGCGCTGGAGCCGGGCGATCCGATCCGCATCGCCGTGACGGTGGTGCCGGAAGACGGCAAGGCGACTGCGGCGGCACAGGCGCTGCTGGCCCGCGCGCTGGGGGTCGCGAAAAGCCGCCTGACGCTGATCCGGGGCGCCACTGCCCGCGACAAGACCTTCCGGCTGGACTGAGCCAAGGGCGCAAGCGATTGCGCAGCTTGCGCGGCAAATCCGCGGCGTACCCCTTTGCATTTGCGCCTTGCCAAATACTCCGGGGAGTTTGAGGGGCGGCGCCCCTCATCAGCCAAGGCCAGTCACCCACAGCGGCGGTGGCCAAAGAACAAGACTTGCGCCGGCAGGCGCTCGATTGCTTCACCGCCACCGGGGCTGGTCAGGGGCGGCGGCGGGGCTTACCTTCCGCCCAAGCAGATCCGGAGACCCCAATGCCCGCCCCGAACCAGGCCGCCTTCGATTTCCTGATGACCCGCCGGTCGCGTCCGGCCAAGCTGTTCACCCCGCCAGTGCCCGACCGCGACGCGCTGCTGCACATCCTGACGGCGGCCACGCGGGTGCCCGACCATGGCAAGCTGGAGCCCTGGCGCCTGGTCGTGATCGAGAAACCCGCCTTCGCCCGGCTGGCCGATCTGGCCGAGGCCCGCGCCGTCGAGTTGGGTGCCGATGCCGAAAGGACCGCCAAGGGGCGCGGGCAGTAT
The DNA here is from genome assembly GCA_049662025.1 of Paracoccaceae bacterium. GTDB lineage: Bacteria > Pseudomonadota > Alphaproteobacteria > Rhodobacterales > Rhodobacteraceae > Pseudogemmobacter. Next base: position 3,602 of record JBATAV010000688.1, read on the forward strand.
GATCTGGGGCACCTGGCCGTGGTGGTGATTTCGGCGCCGAAAGCAGCCGAAAAGGTTCCGGTCAGCGAGCAGCTGTTGTCGGCGGGCGCGCTGTGCTTCGGCATCGTCAACGCCGCCACCGCAGCCGGATGGGGTGCCTCGTGGCTGACCGGCTGGCCTGCGCATGACCCGGTGTTCCGTGCCCGCGCCTTTGGCTGTACTGCAACCGAGACGGTGGCCGGCATCATCCATATCGGCACGCCCCCCGCCGACGCGCCCGCCAATTCCCCCGACCGCACCCCCGACCGCCCGCGCCCCGACCTGTCGCGGCTTGTCGCCTGGGTGCAGGCGTGATCTTCGGAGATTTCCGGAAGGCCCTTGGCCAGATCGGCGATCCCCGCTTTCGCCGGGTTCTGGGCCTGGGCATTGGCCTGGCGATTGCCCTGCTGTTTGCGATCTACGCGGCTTTTCTGCTGGCGATCCAGTCCTTTGCCCCCGACGTGGCCGACCTGCCGCTGATCGGGCCGGTCAGCGGGGTGCAGACCTTTCTCGGATGGGCCTCGCTGATCTTCATGATGGTGCTCTCGGTCTTTCTGATGATACCGGTGGCCGCGGCTTTTTCCGGCCTCTTTCTGGATGATGTCGCCGCGGCGGTCGAAGCGCGGCACTATCCGTTTCTGCCGCCGCCGATCCGGCCGCAACGCGGGGCGGCGCTGATCGAGACGGCAAATCTTCTGGGCCTGATGCTGGCGGTGAACCTTGCCGGGCTTTTGCTGCTGCCGGTGACCGGACCGTTCTACATCCTGGTTTTCTGGGCCCTGAACGGCTTTCTTCTGGGTCGCGAATATTTCGCCATGGCCGCGATGCGCCGGCTGCCGCGCGATCAGGCGCGGGCGATGCGGCGGCGCAATTTCCTGACGGTCTGGGCTGCGGGCATCCTGATGGCGCTGGGGCTGTCGCTGCCACTCGCCAACCTTCTGGTGCCGGTGCTGGGGGCGGCGACCTTCACCCACCTCTACCACCGGCTGGCAGCATCGGGGCGCTAGCCGAGCGGTCTCATCAGATTGGTCACTTCTGGCAGGTTGGCGTATCGGGCGTCTGATGCGGGTCGCGCAGCCTTCGGCGGTGCCCCCCTGTCGGGGACTTCACCGCCATGGGTTCGGTCGCCGGCGGGTTCAGCCGCGGTCCTGCCAGCGCCGCGCGACCTCGGCCCGCCAC
>JBATAV010000689.1:0-6339 GCA_049662025.1 Paracoccaceae bacterium
GAATACCCCACCGCCGCGCTGGCCGATACCGAATGGCAGGCCGAGGTGCTGGCGCTGGTGCTGGATATGGCGGCTGGCCTGGGGCTGGAAACCTATGTCCGGCAGACCCGTGCCCTGCAACGCCGCCCCGACCAGCAAAAGACCCTGCGCAAGGTCAAGACCCCGGCGCTGATCCTGGCGGGCGAATCCGATACCCTGGTGCCGGTCCGTCGGCAGGAATTCCTCGCCGGGCTGATGCCCTTTGGCCGCGTACAGGTGGTGGCGGACGCAGGCCATCTGCCGCAACTGGAACAGCCCGAGATCGTCAGCGAGGCGCTGCGCGACTTCCTGGCCGGGCCGATGCTGCTGCGCTAAGGCGTTCTGTCTTTGACCTGGCAAGCCAGATCACAGGCAAAACGCAACTGCTCCGAACGCTGGCCAGTCCTGGCCAGCATTCAATCCGATTCAGATCGTGCGCAAACTGCATTGGCGCCAAATTCCTTGAGTAAGGAATTTGCGGCCTCCGCCAGATTATTTCGCCACGGCCAACCGAACCGGCGCCTTCACGCCGCTCACCGGCGCTCCGGAATGCGTGTCGAGGAAGTTCAGCACCAGAGGGCGGATGTTCAACCGCCAGCTTTTCCCGGCAAAGATGCCGTAGTGTCCGGCGCCCGGCTCGACGTGGCTGGCCTTCTTTTCCTCTGGCAGACCGGTCAGCAGATTCAGCGCCGCGATGCACTGGCCCGGCGCGCTGATGTCGTCATTCGCGCCCTCCACCGTCATCACCGCCACTTCGGTGATCGCCCCGATGTCCACCTGCTTGCCCGCGACCACGAATTCATTCTTCGCGATCTCGCGGTTCTTGAAGACCCGCGACACCGTCGACAGGTAGAACTCGGCCGTCATGTCCATCACCGCCAGGTATTCGTCGTAAAAGCGGTTGTGGGCATCAAGATCGCCAGCCTCGCCACGCGCCACCCGCATCATCTGTTCGGTGAACGCCTTGGAATGCCGTTCGGCATTCATCGCCACGAAATTCTGCAACTGCGTCAGCCCCGGATAGACCATCCGCCCGGCGCCCTTGTATTTGAAGCCAACCCGCTGGATCGCCAGATGTTCCAGCTGCCCCATGGTCACCCGGCGGCCAAAGTCGGTCACCTCGGTCGCTGCGGCATCGGGGTCGATCGGGCCGCCGATCAGCGTCAGGCTGCGCGGCTGGGCCTCGGGGTCTTCGGCTGCCAGATAGGCCGCCGCGGCCAGCGCCAGCGGTGCTGGCTGGCAGATCGCGATCACATGGGTGTCCGGCCCCAGTGCGCGCAGGAACTCCACCAGATACAGCGTGTAATCCTCGACATCGAACTTGCCCGCACTGACCGGGATGTCGCGCGCATTGTGCCAATCGGTCACGAAGACATCGGCATCGGGCAGTAGGCTGGCCACCATCGAGCGCAGCAGCGTGGCATAATGCCCCGACATCGGTGCCACCAGCAGCACCTTGCGCGCCATCGGCTTGCGACGCCGCACGAAAAATTGCACCAGATTGCCGAAGGGCTTTTCCACCGCAATCAATTCATCGATCAGGTGGTCCTGCCCTTTTGGCCCCACGATCGAGCGGATTCCCCAGTCGGGCTTGGCCACCATGCGGTTGAAACTGCGCTCGGCCACTTCGCCCCAGGCTGCCATCAGCGGCAGCAAGGGGTTCATCGACATGGCAAAGGCCGGATAGCTGGCAAAGGCCCTTGCACTGGCGCCCAACCACTCATGCGTGTTGCGCGCACTTTCCATAAGGTCGTAGGTGGCCATATACTTCATCATGTCTCCTGCCTTTGGCGGGTTTCGGCACCGGTGCCGCAGCCCCCCAGAAGGCCGACGACGCAATGCTGCGTAGCAGCGAGAATAGGGTGGAACGTTTAACATGGCAACCGAATCCGACGACACCGGGCTGCGGCAAGAGAGACTCAATGCCAACCTTGCCCGTGTCGAAGAGTTGTCCAAACGTCTTGCCACAGCGTTAACGCAGCGTAAGCAGGCCGATCCGGCGCTGCACGGCCCCTCGTCCGAGGTCTACATGAAGGCCGCCGCCGCCTACCTGGCCGAGATGATGCAGAACCCCGCCAAGGTGCTGGAACATCAGATCAATTACTGGGGTAAGTCGCTGAAACACTATGTCGAGGCGCAGCAGACTCTGGCGAAGGGCGAGTTCAAGGCGCCCTCCGACCCCAGCCCGAAAGACCGCCGCTTCACCAACCCGCTGTGGGACACCCATCCTTTCTTCAATTATCTCAAGCAACAGTATCAACTGAACTCGGATGCCGTGACCACCGCAGTCGGCGACATGGAATCACTCTCGCCCGAAGACCGCCGCCGGGTGGATTATTTCACCCGCCAGATCGTCGACATGTTCAGCCCGACCAATTTCCTCGGCACCAACCCCGACGCACTGGAACGCGCGGTTGAAACCGATGGCGAAAGCCTGGTCATGGGGCTGGAGAACCTGGTCCGCGACATCGAATCGAACCAGGGCGACCTTCTGGTCACCCTTGCCGACCGCGAGGCCTTCCATGTCGGCCAGAACATCGCCACCACCCCCGGATCAGTGGTCTACCGCAATCGCATGCTGGAGCTGATCCAGTATGCCCCCAGCACCGAAACCGTCCACAAGACGCCCCTGCTGATCTTCCCGCCCTGGATCAACAAATTCTACATCATGGACCTCAAGCCGCAGAATTCCTTGATCAAATGGATCGTGGATCAGGGCTTCACCCTGTTCGTGGTAAGCTGGGTCAACCCCGATGCCAGCTATGCCGGCACCTGCATGGATGACTACATCCGCGACGGTTTCCTGCGCGCCATGGCCGAGGTCCGTCGCATCACCGGCGAGGATCAGATCAACGCCGTCGGCTACTGCATCGCCGGAACCACGCTCGGCCTGACCTTGGCGCATCTGCAGCGCGCCGGCGACACTTCGGTCAAATCCGCCACCTTCTTCACCACGCTGGCCGACTTCTCCGACCCCGGCGAGGTGGGCGTGTTCCTGAACAACGATTTCGTCGATGGCATCGAACGCCAGACCGCGCAGGACGGAATGCTGGCCAAGACCTTCATGAGCAAGACCTTCTCGTTCCTGCGCTCGAACGACCTGATCTACACCCCCGCCATCAAATCCTACATGATGGGCGAGGCGCCGCCCGCCTTCGACCTGCTCTACTGGAACGGCGACGGCACCAACCTGCCCGCCACCATGGCGGTGGAATACCTGCGCGGCCTCTGCCAGCAGGACGGCTTTGCCAAGGGCGAGTTCCCGGTCTTCGGCAAGCCGGTCAGCCTGGCTGGCGTGCAAGTGCCGCTTTGCGCCATCGCCTGCGAAACCGACCACATTGCCCACTGGCGGGGCAGTTTCAACTCGATCAAGCAGATGGGGGCCGCTGACAAGACCTTCATCCTGTCGCAATCGGGCCATATCGCCGGGATCATCAACCCGCCGTCCAAGGGCAAGTACGGCCATTACACCAACCCCGGCCCGGTGGCCGGTGCACCCGAGGACTGGTTGAAGGGCGCTACCTTCAACGCTGGCAGCTGGTGGCCGCGCTGGGGCGAATGGCTCGCCAAACGCTCGGGTCCGATGGTCAAGGCCCGCGTGCCGGGCGAGGGTGCCGAGGTGCTGGCCCCCGCCCCCGGCACCTATGTCGTGGCCACGCCGCAGCTCTGACCGGCGCCGTCGCGCCGCAGCGGGCCGATCGTTTCGGGAATCGACAAGCGGAAACTGGCTGATTCGCGTCCGCGGACGCCGAATTGGGTAACGCCCAGCGAGGAGAACAGGCTGCCAGACGCTTGCCAGACCGTTTGCAGATCATGACTTCGGTGCCAAAGCGCTGATTAATGCTGCATTCCCAACCGCTTCTGCCTGCCCTTGCGTCACTCTCCCTCAGGGTGAGCCAATTCTCGCCGCCATGCGCCCAGATCAATGCTGCATTGCAGAAAGATACTTGAATTGCTGCGCTGCAGCATGTATATCTTTGCTCATGAAACGGGCCGCCGCCCGCAAATCAGGAGAGTATGAAATGACCAAGACCCCGGACTTCACCAAAGTCATGCAGGACATGATGGCCTCCATGCCGGTCGACACCGCCGCGTTCCAGAACGCGTTCAAGTCCCATGCCGCTTTCGGCGAGAAATTCGCCAAGGTCGCGCTGGAAGCTGCCGAAAAGTCGACCGAGATCACCTCGAAGTGGGCCAAGGACGCAATCGCCAAGATGGGCGACGTCGCCAAGGCCAAGACCGAGCCGACCGACTACACCAAGTCGTTCTCCGACTACGCTTCGTCCGCTGCCGAGATGGCTGCCGAGAACATGGCTGCCTTCGCCGAAGTCGCCAAGAAAGTTCAGATGGAAACGGTCGAGCTGATGCTGGCTGCCGGCAAGGAAGCTTCGGAAGATGCAACCAATGCCGTCAAGAAAGCCACCGCCGACGTGACCTCGGTGGCCAAGAAGGCCGCTGCTGCTGCAAAGTAATCCTTCGGGATCAAGACGCTGACCGTTCCTCCCTGTCGGACAGGCGTCGCGGGCGGGCTCATCAGAGCCCGCCCTTGCTTTTTGTGCCGCACCGCCCCTAAACTATTGCTGCAAGCGCATAACCCTGGGGAGGGGTCGCCATGGCCGACACCGACAAGCCGCTTTTGATCAAGCGCTACGCCAGCCGCCGTCTCTACAATACCGAAACCTCGGACTACGTCACGCTCGAGGACATTGCAGGCTTTGTCCGCTCGGGCAGAGAGGTGCAGATCATCGATCTGAAGACGGGCGACGATCTGACCCGGCAATACCTGTTGCAGATCGTGGCCGAGCATGAATCAAAGGGTGAGAACGTGCTGCCCGTCGGTGTGCTGACCGACCTCGTGCGCAGCTATGCCACCGGCATGCAGGCGGTGATGCCGCAGTTCCTGACTTCCAGCTTCGAGATGCTGCGCAACAACCAGGCCAAGATGATGGAAAACCTGACACATTTCCCCAACCCCATGGCCGCCGTGCCGGGGTTCGACGCGCTGCGCAAGCAGCAGGAAGCCTTCCTGAAGACCATGATGGGCGGCATGCCCGGCTGGTCCGGCCCCGACCCCGACGATGGCAAGGCCGACGAAAAGCCGGGCGAAAAGGCCGACGATCTGGCCGAGATCAAGAAGCAACTGGCTGAATTGCAATCGAAACTCTCCAAGCTTTAAGCCATGGCCGAAGCCGAGGGCCGCGTCACGCTGTGGGGGATCGAGGTGTTCCTTGCCGCCGCCGAAGAGGGCGCGATTTCTGCTGCGGCGCGGCGTCTGGGCGTCAGCCCGTCGGCGGTCAGCCAGCAGTTGACCGGGCTCGAGGCCGCCCTTGGCGCCGCCCTTCTGGACCGCAGCGCCCGGCCCCTGCGCATCACCCCGGCAGGTGCGATGTTCCGCCGCCACGCCCAGACCATCCTCAACGCCGCGGATGAGGCAAAGGCCGAACTGGCGCTGGCCGATCTGGCCGGGCTGACCACGCTCCGCCTTGGAATGATTGAGGATTTTGAAGCCGACGTGACCCCCCGCCTGCTATCGGCGCTGGCCGCCGATCTGAAGGGCTGCCGCTTCCTTCTGGAAACCGGGCCGTCGCACCGGCTGCTGGATCTTCTGGAAACCCGCGCGCTGGATATCGTCGTGGCCGCCGACACCGTTGACCACACCGGCCTGGACGCCGACTGGCGCGAGGTTCACCCGATCCTGCGCGAACCGTTTCTGGCCGTTTGCCCGCGCGGCAAAAGCCCCGAGGATCTGCCGTTGATCCAGTATACCGCGCGCCACCTGATGGGTCGCCAGATCGCCGCCCATCTGGCCCGGTTGGGCCTGAAGCCCGCCGCGCGGTTCGAACTCGACAGCTATCACGCCATCCTGGCCATGGTTGCCACCGGCGCCGGTTGGGCGATCCTGACACCGCTTGCGCTGCACCAGGCCCGCCGCTTCCGGGCCGAGGTCGAGGTCCGCCCCCTGCCCTTCGCCCCCCTCGACCGCACCCTGTCGCTATCTGCCCGCGCGGGCATGCTGCGCGACGTACCTGGGCAGATTTCCAAGCGTCTGAAGAGCCTTATCGAAGGAGAGGTGGTGCAGCCGATGCGCGCCGCCTTCCCCTTTATCGGCGAAAGCCTGACGGTCCTTTAGCCCTTCACGGCCACCGCCGCCGCCACCAGCGCGCCCGCAATGAAATCCAGCTCGGGTACCGTCAGCCGCGTCGGCAGCCGCACATCGCAGGCTCGCATCAGCATGGCGCGGGTCTGCGGCATCTCCGGCACCTCGCCCAGGAACTGCCAGTTCCAGAACGCCCGCGCATTGCCCTGGCTCAGCCCGAACAC
>JBATAV010000690.1:0-3065 GCA_049662025.1 Paracoccaceae bacterium
GGGCTGGCGCGCGAAGTCACCGGACAGGGCAGGTACCGGGTCTGGGCGGCAGCGGTGTGAAGGGGGTGAAAGCGCGGCCAAACCCTGCGGATCGCCATTTCAGATTGCTCAGCTACGGCGACCGTTCGGCCATCATGTGGTCGACGAGTTGCGGAATACCCTTGGACACCGTAGCGACTAGCGGGGCCTGAGTGGCAAGATCCCTTTTCCGACGCAGGATAGCCTCGGACGCGCGAACCGAGCTGTCTGCATCCATTCAGTAAATATAACTTTGATGAATGGTTGCGACAAGGAATAGTCATTTGATTTTATATATGGATCGACCGATGTTGCTTGCGTAGACGAGTTCCGGCTGCGGCGATGGCGGCCGCCAACGTCGGTACCGGGCGCGGAGGCTGACCATGCAATATTCGGGTTTGCGCGTCCTGACCGAAGGGCTGTTCGGCAACAAGGGGTGGCGGCCGGTCTGGCGAGACCCCGAACCGAAGGCGGAATACGACTGCGTGATCATCGGCGGCGGCGGGCATGGGCTGGCGACGGCCTACTATCTGACCAGGAACCATGGGCTGACCAATATTGCGGTGGTGGAAAAAGGTTACCTCGGCGGCGGCAATGTCGGGCGCAACACCACGATCGTGCGCGCCAACTACGTCCTGCCAGGCAACCAGGAATTCTATTCGCATTCGCTGAAGCTCTGGGAGGGGCTGGAGCGCGAATTGAACTACAACGTGATGCATAGCCAGCGCGGGGTGGTCAACCTGTTCCATTCCGACGGCCAGCGCGACGCTTTCGTGCGGCGCGGCAATGCCATGATCAGCCAGGGCGACGACGCCGAGTTGCTGGATCGCGAGGGCATCCGCCGCCTGCTGCCCTATCTGGATTACGAGCAGACCCGATTTCCGATTCATGGCGGGCTTCTGCACCGGCGCGGCGGCACGGCGCGGCACGATGCAGTGGCCTGGGGCTATGCGCGTGGCGCCGACCGGCGCGGCGTCGATCTGATCCAGAACTGCGAGGTCACCGGCATCGACATCTTGAACGGCCGCGTCACCGGCGTGCAGACGGTGCGCGGCCCGATCAGGGCGAAGAAGGTGGCGATCATTGCTGCTGGCCGATCGGGTCAGGTGGCGGCAATGGCGGGGATGCGACTGCCCTTGGAAAGCTATGCCCTTCAGGCCTTTGTGACCGAGGGGTTGAAGCCGGTGATCAACCATGTGGTCAGCTACGGCATGGGATTTTTCTACATCAGCCAATCCGACAAGGGTGGTCTGGTGTTCGGCGGCGACATGGAGTTCTACAGCTCTTACGCGGCGCGCGGCAACATGCCGGCGTTCGAGCATGTGATGGAAGCCGGCATGACGCTGATGCCGATGATCGGCAAGGCCCGCGTGCTGCGCGCCTGGGGCGGTATCGTCGACATGACGTCGGACGGATCTCCGTTCATCGACAAGACCGGCATCGACGGGCTGTTCTTCAACGGTGGCTGGAATTTCGGCGGCTTCAAGGCGACGCCGGCCTCGGGCTGGTGCACGGCGCATCTGATCGCCACTGGTGAAAGCCACGCGCTTGCCCGCCGCTTCCGGCTTGACCGTTTTCGCACCGGGCGTCTTCTGGATGAAGACGGCGCCGGCAGCCAGCACAACCTGCATTGACGGAGGGCTGAATGCGCATCACCTGCCCGCTGTGCGGCCCCCGCGACCGGCGCGAATTCTATTATCTTGGCGACAGGGTCTATGCCGACCGCCCGCAGGAAGATGCCGCAGCCGGGGCCTGGGATTCCTATCTTTACCTGCGCGACAACCCGGCCGGAGAGACGCGCGACCTGTGGTTTCACGAAATGGGCTGTTCGGCTTGGGTTGAAGTCACCCGCAACACGGAAACGCATGCGGTGCTGGCAACCCGACTGGTAGCGGGCGAGGGCGAGGAGAGCAAGCCATGAGGATCGCCGGGAAAGGTCTTGTCGACCGCAACACCCCGGTCCGCTTTCGCTTTGACGGGCAGGATCACGCGGGCTTTCAGGGCGATACGCTGGCCTCGGCGCTGCTGGCTTCGGGGGTCAGGTTGGTCGCCCGCTCGTTCAAGTACCACCGTCCGCGCGGCGTGATGACCGCCGGTTCGGAAGAGCCGAACGCGCTGGTCACGGTCGGGCAGGGGGCTGCGCAGGTACCCAACGTGCGCGCGACGATGCAGGAAATCCATGACGGGCTGGAGGCGCGAGGCCAGAACTGCTGGCCCTCGCTTGGCTTCGATCTGCTGGCGATCAACGACCTTGCCGCGCCCTTCCTGTCTGCGGGCTTCTATTACAAGACCTTCATGTGGCCGCGCAGATTCTGGGAGGCGGTGTATGAGCCGGCAATCCGCCGTGCGGCGGGGCTTGGCAGGTTGTCGGGCAAGCACAACGAGGAGCCCTACGAGAAGGCCTGGGCCTTCTGCGATCTTCTGGTGATCGGGTCTGGTCCGGCGGGGCTTATGGCGGCACTGACGGCGGCGCGCGGTGGTGCCGACGTGATCCTTGCCGAAGAAGACATGTGGATAGGCGGGCGTTGTCTGGCCGAGACGCATGAGATCGGCGGCCAGCCGGGCACCGACTGGGCAATGGCGACACTGGCCGAGCTTGCCGCGATGAAGAACGTCCGGCTGATGACCCGCACCACGGTGATCGGGGCCTACGACGGCGGCACCTACAGCGCGCTGGAACGGGTCGGCCTGCATCTGGCCAACCCGCCTGCGGCGCTGCCGCGCGAATGCCTTTGGCGGATCGTGACGAGGCACGCCGTGCTTGCCTCGGGGGCGCATGAACGCCAGATCGCCTTTGCCGACAACGACCGCCCCGGCGTGATGACGGCGGGCGCGGTGCGGGCCTATCTGAACCGATGGGGGGTTGCGCCGGGGCGGTCGGTGACCGTCTTTGCCAATAACGATGACGCCCACCGGACCGCCCATGATCTGGTGGCGGCGGGAATCCGCGTTGCGGCGCTGATCGACGTGCGCGAAGACGCCCGGCCTTCGGGTGATTTCCCGGTCCTTGCCGGGGCGCGCATCATCGGCACCAAAGGCCGCAAGGG